>JBEKOS010000025.1:0-17295 GCA_049521535.1 Terriglobales bacterium
TCAGCTATCAGCTGCTGGATTCGTGCTTGGCTGAATGCTGAGAGCTGATTGCTGACTGCTCTTCTCGTAGAATGTCGTTGTGCCAGCAAAACCCATTCGATTGACTGAGGCGGTGAAGGCTGCGGGTTGAGCATCCAAGCTGAGTCCGGCGGTGCTGGACAAGGTGCTTGGGAAATTAGCCCGGCAACAGGATCCGAACGTCCTGGTTGGCTTCGATAAGGCCGATGACGCCGGAGTGTACCTGATATCTTCGGAGCTGGCGTTGGTGCAAACTGTCGACTTTTTCACTCCCATTGTTGATGATCCCTTCACCTTCGGCCAGATTGCGGCCAACAATTCCCTCAGCGACGTGTACGCCATGGGGGGCCGTCCCATGAGTGCCCTGGCTCTGGTTTGCTTCCCGGATAAGGGAGATATCGACGTGCTGCAATCAATTCTTGCCGGGGGACTCTCTAAGATGATCGAAGCCGGCTGCACCGTGATCGGCGGGCATTCGATCCGCGACGAGGAACTCAAGTTCGGGTACGCCGTTACCGGCGCGGTGCATCCCAAGAAAGTTCTCACCAACGGCGGTGCGCGGCCTGGCGATCGCTTGCTGCTGACAAAGGCGTTGGGAACAGGCGTAATTTCCACGGCTATAAAACGCAACCAAGCAGAGCCGGCCTGGGTCGAGGCGGCGGCGGCATCCATGACCACACTGAATAAGTGTGCCGCTGAAGCACTGAGCGGAATGGCCGTTCACGCCCTTACCGATATCACCGGTTTCGGACTGATTGGCCATGCGCGAGAGATGGCCCTGGCCTCGGGCACAAGTCTGCGAATTCAAGCCTCAAAGGTACCCCTGCTGCGAGGCGCTCTTGAATGCGTACGTGCAGGACATGTTCCCGGCGGCCTGAAGGCCAACCGTGAGTTTGCGGAGTGCGTCGTCCAATGGGACGACGCTGTTCCCGAAGACTTGCGGATTCTGTTCTTTGATCCACAAACCGCCGGAGGCCTCTTCATTTCCGTCTCCGGCAGCGATTCTGCCGAGCTACTCCGCAAGCTTGACCGGGCAGGCGTGCCCGCCGTGGAGATCGGCGAGGTGAGTTCGTCCACAAAACCGGTGATCTCTGTGACTTGTTGAAAACGAGAAGCGCGGCGATCCTCATTACCATCGATACGCCTATGCCTGGCCCTCCGAATCAAAGTAAGTAACAACCCATGGCTACGATGTCGAGGAAACGTGTTAATCTTACTGCGCGATGTAGGGCGAACTTGCCCACGACGTGATCACGGCGGAGAACAGTTCGAAAACAGCGATTCCGCCTGTTCCTGATTGGGCCAGGCAATCGGTTTCGCAGATGCTCGCAGAAAACCAGGAGGAAGGATCTTACATGAGCGTAATGAATATTGCTGCTTTCACACCCGGCTTGATGTCCTTGTCGGCGGTGCCCCTGTGGATGTGGGCGCTACTGGCGATATTGCTTTTGTTGCTAATTATCAAGCGCTCCACTCGGAAGGCCAAAGAGGGCGGCCCCAAGCAGAACCTGCGCTAGATCCTGAGGCGCTGATGGCTGCCAGTCCGCAGACTCAAACTCCCCATCCTCAGCCCGTCCGATAAGGTGGAAGGAAAGGGTGGGGAGTTTTGTGTTTAATGGCAGGATGGGTCGTCCTGAAACGCTCCACTAACCAACATCCCTCCAAGAAAGCGGCTGCACGTCACAATCTTCTGGAACTGCGGATCATCTTTGATGGTCTTCGCGGTCACAGCCAGTTCAGCATCAAGATTTTGACGCTCTGAAACCACCTTGTCACTCCAGGCTTGAAGGTTATCGAATTCATTCCGGAGCAATTGCGCGGCGTTTTGGTCGGCGGGGGTGGAAGCAGCCACCGCGGCCTGTCTGTTCGCCGCCCTCGCTCGTCCAGATTGATCGCTGACCCAGGTGCCCGCTACCGAGAAACTGTTCTGCACGGCTGAAGCGAGAGAGCTTCGCCATTCCCTCATCATCGAGATGGACTCGACCCCCGCACTCATAAAGTCCCGGGAAAGCGCATCGGGGCGGTCGCCAGAACCTGAAGCGGGACCCGGAACGGCTGCCGCATTCGCGCCAGTTCCGGGCAGGGTCAGGATGATCTGATTGCCCTGAAAACTGACCGAGCCTCCGGAAATTTGCGCCAGATTTTCAAAACTGATGTAGGATTGGCCGTTGCTTTGCAGCACCGACGCCTTGCCGGTGCGACCATTGACAGTCAGGGTCCGCTCCTGTTGGTTCTGAGCCAGAGAAAGTACGGATAGAACCATCATCGCCGCCGTTGCGATCGACTTTCGAAACAGTTGACTACGCACTTGGGTTTGTCTCCTTCGGAAATCCTACATCAACTTCCCTTATGTGCAGATCCTCGAATTCTTTCAACCCCTGCCTCGGCCACGTCATCGAATGCTATGAACAACTCTCACCTGGATCAGGAGGCCTCATGTACGTAATTACGGGAGCAACGGGAAACACGGGAAGCGTCGTCGCCAGGGAATTAATAAGCAAAGGACAAAAGGTGCGCGTCATAGGCCGGAACGCTGACCGCCTGAAGTCGTTGTCCGCAGAGGGAGCGGAGGTGGTGGCATGCGACATCACTGATGCTACCGGCCTCACGCGTGCGTTTTCGGGTGCGACAGGCGTATATGCGATGATTCCGCCGAACCTGACCAGTCAGAATTTTCCGGAATACGCAACGCGGGTCAGTGAAGCGACCGCGGCAGCCATCGAACAGACAGGGGTTCGCCATGTGGTCACTCTAAGCAGCGTTGGCGCCGACAAGCCGTCCGGTACCGGACCGGTTGCCGGCCTGCACGCATATGAGGAAAGACTTAATCGAATTCCCGGTCTGAACGTGCTGCATTTGCGGGCCGGTTATTTCATGGAAAATACTCTGGCGCAAATCGGCATGATTCAACACATGAGCATCTGCGCGGGGCCCTTGCGCCCGGATCTCAAGTTGGGCATGATCGCCGCGAAGGATATCGGCGTTGCCGCCGCCGGCCGCCTCCTGCGTCTCGACTTCAAAGGCTCTCAAACCATGGAATTGCTCGGACAACGCGACATCACCATGGCCGAGACTGCAACCATCATTGGCAACGCAATCGGCAAACCCGGACTGGTCTACATGCAAGCACCGAATGAGCAGGTGCGCCCGGCGATGATTCAAATGGGCATGTCGCCGCACTTTACCGACTTGTTGCTGGAAATGAGCGGGGCACTGAATTCCGGATTCATGCGGGCCCTGGAGCCGCGCAGCGCTCAGAACTCGACACCGACGTCCTATGAGACTTTCGTGGCCGAGGACTTCACTCCGCGCTATAAACAGGCAACAATCACGGCCGCATAGCCGGTTGCCGTAAGAATCAACCGCTGATCTAAACGGATTCATCCGCAATTGCAAGGATCGAAACTCGGAAGGCCCCATGCAAGGGGCCTTGACCCGTCTTAATCCGTAGTTAATTCTCCGATGAACCAGCCCATGGCCGCCCAAACGCAGACCAGACCGCCGTTGCGCCAAACCGGAATTGCATTCTGGATGAACCGTTCGCTCGAGGAGCTGGAAAAGGCCTCCGCCAGCCTCTCTGCCGATCCAGTTCACGATCTCCGCGTGTCGCTGCGGCGCTGCCGCTCCATTGCCGAAGGATTTCAGGCCATCGATCCATTGCCCGCGTGGAGAAAGATGCGCAAAGCCGGAAAGGAGATTTTTTCTCCGCTCGGGGAACTACGCGATACGCAGGTCTTGTTGGAGTGGGTCGAAAAACTCGGAAAGAGCGGCGATGCGGTCACGGAAGCCATACTGGCCTTCCTGCGGGCGCGGGAACAGGAGCAGAAAGGCTCTTTGGCGGGCGTCCTGGCTCGCTTCGATCGCAAGCAATGGCAGCAATGGTCGCAGGTATTATCCTTGCGCGCCAGGCACATTCCAATAGCCGGCCTGGTATTTGAATACCAGGCGTTGGAACGCTGGGAGGCAGCGCATGCATTGCACAGGCAGGCCCTCCGCAATCGAAGTCAGACAGCGTTTCATCAACTCCGTATTGGTCTGAAGAAATTGCGTTATCTCGTCGAGAATTTTCTTCCCTCGCACCACCAACGCTGGGGCAGTGATTTGAAAGAACTGCAAGACCTGTTGGGAGAGGTCCATGATTTGGACGTCTTATGGCACACTGCCCTGGCCAGCGGCATATTTGCGGACGGTGGAACCCGCGCCGAGTGGCGAGCGCACATCCTGGAAGAACGTGGCCGGCGAATCGATGCCTATCGCAGGAAGATGGTCGGCCCTTCGTCCCTATGGCCGAAATGGCGGGCTGAACTCCCTCAAGGTCCAAACCTTCAAAAGGCCGTCATCGCTCATTTTGAAGTCATGATTCGTCTGGAGGGCATTGATGTCAATCAGGCCAGGCGAGTCGCGCGCACAGCCTTACTGCTCTACGATGGATTGGCGAAGCGAGGCCTCCTGCCGCAAATAGGCGGCGAAGCGACGCCTCTCCCTCCCGCCGCGAGAATTGGTTTTTCTTCGCGGACGCCTCGGCTGCTTTTGCATGCCGCTGGTCTTTTGCATGCCATCAGCCGCGCAAAGAAAGACAAGGCCTACCAAAAGGCATCCGCCCGGATAATTGAAGAATTGACCGTTCCGGTGGGCTGGGACCACTCTGATTTGCAGGTGGTTGCCGAAGCAGTTCGCTACCATCGCGGGGACCTGCCGGCTGAAGACGACAAGGGACTTCGACTTCTACCTCCCGAACGACGGCAGTTGGCTTGCGAACTTGCGGCCATCCTGCGATTGAGCGAAGCGTTGAACCGCAGCCATTTGACCGGGCCGCTCAAAATTGAGACCACTGTCGAAACAATTCGTCTGTTCATTCGCGGATATCCCGCCTTGGGTGCCGACGGAGAGAAAATTGCTACTGCAAAGTTTTTTCTCGAGAGCATTATCAATCGTCCAATTGTGATTACCGGAGAAGATGTCGCCAGCGCCCTGGGCGGCTCGAATTGAGCCGTCATCAATTCTGTGTGCTTAGTAAAGAATTGTTGTCCGGATGGGTTGTGATCTAATATTCTGATGTGCCGTGGAGCCGTGGAAAGATGCAAATAAGGAGCTTATTCTCCCTTTTGGGGGTACTCCTTGCGTTGGCTGCTCCACTTTGCAGAATCACCGCACAGACGCCTGCCCCTCCCCAGAGTTATTCTTTCACCCACGATCCCGCCTTGGCCCTCACGGGCTCGCTGGTCGTTAAAGTCAGCCGGGACGGACCCATGGAATTGGTGGATCAGAGCTCTTCCGCCTCGGCAGACCAGCCGAATGGATTTCATGCGCGCACTCTTTATGATTTTCAGGCCCACAGGATCTACACGCAGGTTCTGAGCGATGCCGCCGTTCCGTGTTCGGTCATGCACTACGCTTCACTCGAGGCACCACTCGAATTTGATCTTGTTAGCGGTGCGGCGGAATTCATGCAGCAACTGACGGCCAAGGCCGGGAAACATCCCAAACATGTAGGCGACGGGGCCGTAAACGGGATTGCGGCAAAGATCTTCGAAGTGCCCGCGGCCTTGCCGGACAAGGGAAAATCCAGGGTCTGGCTCTCGACTCAGGGCCATTATCCCCTTAAATGGGTATACGTCGCGCCCGATGGACGGCAGCAAACACTCGTCGAGGTCAAGCAACTCAACTTCGCCCATCCGCCAGCCTCCGACTTTGCGACTCCGGAGGCATGCGTCCCCTTGCTGGGCGACGCCGGCGCCGGCGGCGCCTACGAACAGATTTCTTCGGTTACTCGAGTGGTTCCAGGAGGCGGAGGCGCTCCACCCGGCAATAGTTCCTCAAAGTATATCGACGCGGTTTATCCGCCCGAGACGCCCCCCGCCGACTCCTGCCAGTTGTCGTTCAAGGTGGTAAGAGCCGGTACGATGGAACCCCTTAAGAGCGGATTCAAGCTCGGAATCCTGACCAGCGCGGATTTTTCCGGCGGCCGGTACATGGTAGATGTGACCGACCAACTTCACGATGGCACTTTCCACATCGAGAAACCGCCCAAGCATTTTTATCTCGACGTAAAAATAGGAGATTCCGACGCCACCGCGCTCATTTACACACGTTGCCTGGCGCCTCAAATGGAGCTGCTGCTTGTTCTAAAGGCAGGGAGCAACGAGCCCGACCATTGGTATTGGATCAATCCTTCGCCCACATCCGCCTCGCACTGAAAATCGCCGATAGGAGAAGTGGGACGCGGCTCAATCTTTCGGCACCTGCCCCCCACGCAGGTGCACCGAAGTTGCGGCCTGCGAGCTTGGCCGGTTGTGGGAAGACTCGGGGACCAGCGCGAAGGAGGTTGCGTCCTGGCCTTTCGCCGACAAGTTGCGCCAGGTGGTGACCATGGGATCATCACTGCGGGCTCTCGCCAACAAAGACATGGATCGCTTCAAATTGCTCAAATATTCGGAAATTGAGCCTACGTCCTTGTCGGAAAGATCTCCCAGGATGCGGAGCAGGTCGTCGACCATGTCCTTGTGGCTGTCCAGGTATTCGGCCAGTTCCTGACCGCGGCGCATCTGCATGGCGCCCAGATCCGCCGTAAAGACACGCCATGGTTGCTCCGCACTTGAGCCGCTGCTGCGGGCTTCTTCACCCTTGGCCGCCGCCCAGCACATGAACGCGAAACCAGTTGTGCTGCATACGAACTCACCAATCGCGGTCCGCTCGAATTCGAAATCGGGGTGTGCCGGCGGCTTCTTACTCACTCTCCAAAGGGCGGTCTTGAGCACGGCGCTATGCAAAGCGACCCCAAGGCGCGCCAAGTCGCCGCGCAATTTCTCCTGCGCACGATACTCGGAGGTCTCCACGCCGGCGGAAACCAGGATGGCTATCATGCCCATCATCAATGCCAGTGCGGTAGAGAGCGACTGGCTGACCATGGCTCGCTGCTCGATCCCAGCGGGAAGCTGGAATCCCGGGTGAACCAGAATCACCAGCGATGACACAAAGGACAGTCCCGCCAGCGTAACCAATACGTTTACCAGCCGGTCAATCCTGAAAAACCGATGCATGAGCCCTCCCGATTGTGGAACACCGCACCCCGGTGGTGATAGTCACATATATGTGCGCGATTTACAACATTTTTCTGGATAGGCGTCTCGGAATCGCAACTCGCGCCGCGGTCATTCGCAGGCTTCACGGTTCCAGGGGCGCCTACCAAAGGCGGCGAACACCGTAGTGATCAAATACGGCATCCTTGCTCAGGATAGTGAGACTCTCCGCCTGGGCCTGTGCGGCCAGCATTCGATCAAACGGATCCCGATGAATCTGCGGCAGGAATCCGGCCCGCACGGCGTGATCGGGCGTGATTGGCAGAAGTTCAAATGACGCTTCCATCAATAGATCGTCTACGCGGTCGAGAAATCCCTGGGCATCAAGTTTGCCGCTTTTGGACTTTATCGCAAGCTCCCAAATACTCGCTGGAGACACTAAAATGCTGTTCTCACGCATCCCCAATTCATTGGATACAGCATTTGAAAGTTTCGCCGGATCAATGAACCACCACAGGAGGGTGTGCGAGTCCAAAAGACTTCTCACTCGATTCCCCATTCCTTCGCTTCTTCGTCGCTAAGGGGATCAAACGAATCCGGCGCAGTCCAACCCTGGCCCTCGAGTAACCCGGGAATCCTGCGCTCCGGGCTACTGCGCAGCGAAACAAGCTTCACTACAGGAGTATCTCCCCGGGCAATGACAACCTCTTTGCCGTCACAGGCTTCCTGAATCAGCTTTGAGAGCTGGGTTTTTGCTTGGTGGATTGTATATGTCATGACTTAGCTAATCATACTTAGCTAAGTCCTAGTAGTCAAGGCATCAGAAAACCGGCGCCGGCTGCGGAATCGCCGCGCCATCGTGGCGCGGATCGCTGGCGCCAAAGTGGACGCCACTGCCGTCGCTCATGACTGCCTGCCCATAGCCAAACGTGGGCGTGCGCCGCGGAACCGTCTGCACCAGATGTCCCTTGCCGGCCAGTTCTTTACGCACATCCTCGGGGATTGATTCCTCAATTTGCACGTCACAACCTGCGAAGGTAGATTTGGTGAATCGACCCGCTTCAAGCGCCTGCTGAATAGACAAGCCATAGTCCGCAATGTCGGCTACAAACTGCGCGTGCGCCTGTGCTTGATTCCAACCTCCCATGATGCCAAAACCAATGTGCACATTCCCCTTTTCCATGAAACCGGGAATAATCGTATGCAGCGGGCGTTTGTGTCCCGCCAGCGTATTCGGCCGGCCTTTTTCCACAGTGAACAGCGCGCCCCGGTTTTGCAGCATAAAACCAGTGCCTTTCGGCACCACTCCCGATCCAAAGCCGCTGTAGTTGCTCTGGATCAGAGAGACGATGTTGCCGTCCTTGTCGATCACCGACATGTAGATGGTGTCTTTGCCCTTCGCCGCTGCCATTTCGGGGATTTCCGAGGGCTTGGGATCGCACTGTGCCCGGTCTCCTATCAACCTCGCGCGATCTGCAGCATGCGTTGTGTCTAACATTGCTTCAACGGGGACGTGCGAAAAGAGGGGGTCGCCGACATAGCGAAGCATGTCGGCATATGCCAGTTTTTTGGCTTCGATCATGGTGTGCAGGCTCCGCGCGCTGTGAAAGGCGTATTCCTTCATTGGAAATCGTTCCATCAGGTTCAGCATCATCAGCGCGGCGATTCCCTGTGTGTTCGGCGGGATCTCGTAAACCGACCAGCCCCGGTAGGTAGTGGAGATCGGCGTTACCCAGTCTGGCCCAAATGCGCTGAGGTCATCCAAGGTCATCGCGCCCCCAAGGTTTGCGGAAACGGCCACAATGGCATCCGCAGTTGCGCCCCGGTAATAGCCGTCGCGCCCGTTGGCGGCGATCCGGCGCAGGCTCGCAGCGAGGTCAGGATTGCGAAAGAGCTCACCCGCATGAGGCGCACGCCCATCGATCAGGAAGGTCGCCGCCGCATCCGGATTGGCCCGCAACATGGAGACGGAATGTGTCCATAACCCGGCGGTAACTTCGTTTATCGGGACGCCATTCTCCGCGTAATAAATGGCAGGCGCGAGCAGCGCGGAGAACGGCAAGGCTCCGAAGCGTTCACGCATGGCCGCCCAGCCCGCGACGGCGCCTGGAACCGTCACGGTATGGATGCCGCTTTCGGGCATCTGCGCTATTCCCCTGGACGCGAGAAACTCCGGCGTGAGCCCTTGCGGCGCCCAACCGCTGGAATTCAAGCCGTAGAGCTTCCCGGTTTTTGCTTCGTAATAGATGGCGAACAGGTCGCCGCCAATCCCATTGCTCGTAGGCTCCATGAGCCCCTGCACTGCGTTGGTGGCAATAGCGGCATCAACCGCGTTTCCCCCGTGCTCCAGAATCTGGATGCCAGCCATCGCCGCCAAAGGCTGGCTGTCCGCGACAATTCCAAAGCGCGTCGCAACCACCGAACGCCCGGGAATGGGAGGATCTTCCGACCACGCCATGCTTAGCACCATCAGAAAAACTGCGAACATCAGCATTGTACGAGTCTTGCGAACTCCTTGGACTATGAGCTGGTCCTCACGTTACGAAATCTCGCTCTTGCTTCAGCTACGGCGAAGCTTATTATGGTATACAGTACGAATTCAGCTACCCGGAGGACCCGTTGCCGAGCGAGGCCAAACCGCAGCCCGCTGCTGAGTCGTCCCATATTCGCGGCCTGACGCTGCATGGGTGCGAAATAACCTGCGCTGCCGCCAAGGGCGTGCGCGACGGTCTCACCGACGGCTCACCCCAATTTCTGGAAGGCGTGCGGCAGTGGGAAGAAGACCTGGACAACCTCGATCGCGAAATCAACGAAGCCGTGACGACAGCCATTACCCGCTGCTCCGAAGCGGACGCGGCGGAACTGCTCGCTTGCCTGAAGGTGGTCAATGAACTGGAACGCATAGGCGACCTGCTGCTCGGCTTTGCCAATCGTGCCAGCACCCTGCATGGCCGCCTTGCCACCCATGATGTGAGCGACCTGGAAACCATGACTGGGTTGCTATGCAAAATGCTGGCCGACGCAACCGAAGCCTTTCGGACACGGGATACCAAACTGGCACTGGCCGTACTGCGCGCCGACACAGAAATGGACCGGCTGCGAAACTTGCTCTTCGTGCGACACATCGAGAACCCGGAGAACAAGCCTCAACAGGAAAGCTTTCACGTTATTTTCATGACCCAGGCTCTGGAACGCTCCGGCGACCACGCCAAAAACCTGGCGGAAGAAGTGGTGCACCTGGTATCCGGGCGAAGTGTGCGGCATCTGCTTCGCGCCCAGGACAAGCCCGACGAGGTTCGCTTTGTAGACTTCATGCGGCGCAATAAGGGCAGGAGTGCCTGATTCCCCGCTGGTCGCCTGCAACCAGCTTATCCAACCTATGCAGACGGCCCGGGGCGGCGTCATTGGATTGGCCAATTCCATACTGGCGTATCTTATAGAGCATCGCCCGGTAACTGATTTTCAGAAGGCGGGCTGCCTCCGTGCGGTTCCAGCAGCATTCGTTCAGCGCACGGCAAATTGACTCCTTTTCCGCCTCATCCTTCAAGCCACGCACCAGCGCCTTCAAGTCTGTGGGAGGCAGCCCCACAAGATCACCGGGTTCTGCGGATTCCGCCTCCAGAGCCAGCTCGCCGGGACTCAGTTCGCTTAGGATCAAAGACTCATCTCCCAGGATCAAATGGCGCTTGGCCAGGTTCTCAAGCTCGCGCAGATTCCCCGGCCAGTAATAGCGCACGCAAGCAGTCACCAGTTGCGAGGAGAGCGGCAGCAGGGGACGGCCATACTCCCTGGCGTGGACGCGCATGAAATGATCGAGCAGCAATGGCACATCCTCAAGGCGCTCACGCAACGGCGGCAAACTTATGGTGTGCGCCCTCAGCCGGCGATAGAGGTCGTCACGGAATCTCCGGTGGATGACGTATCGGCGAAGATCCGTGCTGGTCGTGGCCAACAAGCGCACGTCCGCAGAAATGGCAGCATGCGTGCCAAAATGCAGAAGCTCCTTGCCGCCAAGAATCCGCATCAGCCGGTCTTGCAGAGAAAGGGGAAGCTCCGCAACCTCTTGCAGGAGCAGCGTGCCGTGCTGGCAAAGGTCAAACTTGCCGAGTTTGGCGGCCGTGTTACCAGGGCCGGTGCCCACCTCGCCGGCGAAGAGTTCCGCTTCGAGCTCAACGAACGACGAAGCGGCACAGTTGACACTTAGGAAACGGAAGGATGCGCGCGCCGACACGCGATGAATAAGCGCGGCGGTTGCCGCTCTTCCCGTGCCGCACTCACCCTGCAGAAGCACGGGAGCATCCGTCTTAGCAATTTGCGCGACCTGGGCACAGAGCTTGCGCATGGGGCCGCTGGCGGCAATAAATCCGGAATTCGGTCCATCGGGGCAGGCAGCGGCGGAGGGCTTCCGCGCAGGCAGGGATCGGCTTGCCATGCAGGCACCAGGGAGAGGGGTTAGACGACGCTGCCTCTAGGCGATTTGATACCGCCCGAAGCGAGATGGTTGCCCGCTTCCAGCCACTAAAAAAGAGGAGTTTGCCGGCGGGAACAGGTGTGCAGAATATTCCTGCACAGTGGCATGAGTAGCCATCGGGGGTCATGCCAATCGCGACTGGCTTCCCGTTCGTAAGCCCCTTCATAACAGCAGGTTGCGCTCAACTTGACATGCTTTATGGGTTTGGCGCGTTGCATGCACGAATGGGGAGAGGAAGGGAGATAATCATGAGCAACCTGCATCAGCCGGCGTCATTCGATGCTCCGCCCAACCCAGAACGATTCATGCCTGAGATCCATTGCGGCACCACATCCTTGAAGGAAATCACCCGCCAGGCAACACAGCAACTGGAACGGCAACTCATTCTTCGCTCTCTGGAAGCCAATCACTGGAATCGCAGAAGGGTGGCGCGGGAACTGCGCATCAGTTATCGCGCTCTGCTTTACAAGATCCGCGATGCAGGCATCAACCCGCCAACCAGCACAGTCTCTTCAAGTGAGAACTCCGGTGGCATGGCAGATACGATCAAGAAAGACCGAGCCGCGTAGCAATTGGTAATTGGTAATCTGTAGTTTGAGTACGGGACTCCCCCCTCTGCGTGAAACTTGCCGGTGCCTCCACGCTCTGAAACAATCCTCTCCGGTCTATGCGCTCAACGTTGACGAACTACGTAAGATCTTGGGCGCCCGCCCGACCCTTACGGTATCTAAAATTACAAATTACCAATTACAAATGCCGGCGCCTGCCCAATGTTTTATAATCAATTTCCTTTTAAGTAACTGATCGCCTTAAGTAACTGATCGCCATGCAAAAGGTATTCGCCGACGCTGACGCAGCCATCTTCGACATTCACGACGGCGCCACTATCCTGGTCGGCGGATTTGGGCTGTGCGGCATCCCTGAAAATCTGATCGCGGCAGTGGCGCGCAAGGGCTGTCAAAATCTGACAGTGGTCAGCAACAACGCCGGGGTGGACGACTTCGGACTGGGCATCTGGCTGCAGAAGCGCCTGGTGCGAAAACACATTGGCACCTACGTGGGAGAAAACCGGCTGTTTGAGGAACTGGTGCTGAGCGGCCAACTCGAACTCGAACTGGTGCCGCAGGGGACGTTCGCGGAGCGGATTCGCGCGGGCGGAGCGGGCATTCCGGCCTTTTTTACCCCGACCGGAGTCGGAACCCTGGTCGCGGAAGGCAAGGAAACACGCGAATTTGACGGACGAATGTACGTAATGGAGCTAGGTATCCATGGCGATTTTGCGCTGGTAAAAGCCTGGAAGGGCGACAAGTCGGGGAATCTGGTATTCCACAAGACGGCACGGAACTTCAATCCCATGATCGCCACCGCAGGCAAAATCACGATAGCCGAGGTCGAGGAACTGGTCGATGTGGGAACATTGGATCCCGACAAGATCCATGTGCCGGGGATATTTGTAAAAAGGATCCTGCAAGGCGCGGGATACGAGAAACGCATCGAGCGCCGGACAGTACGACAGAAACCTTCCGCCGCTGATTGACGCGGATAAACGCAGATAGGAAAAGACACTGCGCTGAAATGATTTTGTTCTTAATCCGCGTTTATCAGGGTTAATCTGCGGCGAAAAAACCTATATGGGCACTACTCCAACTCGAACCGGCAAGCTGGTTATCGACCCAGTGAAGCGCGAGCGCATCATCAAGCGCGCCGCCATGGAATTGCGTGACGGCTTTTATGTCAACCTGGGCATCGGGATGCCAACGCTCGTGGCCAATTATGTTCCTGCAGGCATGGAGGTCACCCTGCAAAGCGAGAACGGCATGCTGGGAGTGGGACCGTATCCCTATCCCGGCCAGGAAGACCCTGACCTGATCAATGCCGGCAAGGAAACCGTGACCGAGCTTCCCGGGACTTCGTATTTCTCCAGCGCCGATTCCTTCGGCATGATTCGCGGCGGGCATATTGATCTCAGTATCCTCGGCGCGATGGAAGTGGATGAGGAAGGCAATCTCGCCAATTGGATGATTCCCGGAAAAATGGTAAAAGGCATGGGCGGCGCCATGGATCTGGTGGCAGGCGCGCGCCGCGTTATCATCGCCATGGAACATACGAATAAAGACGGCGCGCCAAAAATTCTCCGAAAATGCACCCTGCCCCTCACTGGTGTTCATGTGGTGCACACGATTATCACGGAGATGGCGTATATCAACGTGACTCCCCTGGGCTTGGTTCTGGAGGAGATCGCCCCGGACCTCACGCCGGAAGCGGTGCAGGCAGCAACCGAGGCGAGACTCGTCGTCAGTCCGGAGCTGAAGGCGATGAGAGAACAAGCCTAACCGCGGATTTACCCGAATGAACGCGGACCAGGAAAAATCAGCACCAACCTGTTTGCAGTTTGCAGTTCACAGGGTTCAGCCAGACTCGGGCTGCAGACTGCGAACTGTCAACTCGCGCCATCTTTAGTACCATGAATATCAGATGACCTCTGGCGCAGAAGCTCCCTCCATCATTACCTCCAACGTCAGCCGGTTCTACCAGATGGGCAATAGCCTGGTTCGCGCCGTGGATGGCGTAAGCATACAGGTCAATCGAGGAGAGTTTCTGGCGTTGCTCGGCAGTTCGGGTTCCGGCAAATCCACCCTGCTGAATCTGATTGCCGGTCTGGATCGCCCGACGACCGGAGAAGTCGTCGTTGAAGGGCGAGACCTGGCAGGCATGAACTCGGAGGAACTGGCGCGTCACCGGCGAACCACCGTGGGCATTGTCTTTCAGGCGTTCAACCTGATCGGTTCGATGACGCTGCTGGAAAACGTCGAACTGCCCATGCGTTTTGCCGAAGTTGACCGCGAAGAACGCCACAAGCGGGCAAAGGAATCGCTGGAGCGGGTTGGGCTCGGCGCCCGGCTGGAACATCGTCCCTCGGAATTGAGTGGCGGCGAGCAGCAGCGGGCTTCCCTGGCGCGGGCGATGGTGAATCGCCCGTCGGTGCTGCTCGCCGATGAGCCAACCGGAAATCTGGACACAGCCAACGGCGAAGAGATCCTGAAATTGATTCGCGAGGCAAATCAATCGCTGGGCATGACCGTCCTGATGGTCACGCACGAGCGTGCGCTCGCGGAACGATTCGCCAAGCGGATGGCTTTTATGGCGGATGGTAGATTACGTGGGGAATAAGAAGGATCTTGTGGCCTATGCCATTTCAGATTTGGGAATTCGGATTTAGGATGTCAAAACCTCGGCGAGCCACGTTCGTAGGGTTGCCGCTCCAGTGGACGTGCCGGAAATCTCAAGTCCCAAATCCAAAATCCCAAATTTCCGCTGGAGGGATGCATTGAAGTCACAGGATGTGCTCGATCTCGCCGGACGCAATCTGCGGGAGTCGTTGCTGCGGAACTCGCTGACGACGATGGGCATTGCCGTGGGCGTGGCTTCGCTGGTCGCCATGCTCTCGCTGGGCATCGGCCTGCAGAATATGGCCAGCAAGCGCCTGGCGCACGCCGGGTTGTTCGATTCCCTGTTGGTCAGCAGCCGCCGCGA
This sequence comes from Terriglobales bacterium, assembly GCA_049521535.1. Lineage (GTDB taxonomy): Bacteria > Acidobacteriota > Terriglobia > Terriglobales > Acidobacteriaceae > CAZUCM01. The sequence goes on from JBEKOS010000025.1 coordinate 15,043, forward strand.
CTTCCGCGGCTTCAACCAGCGCCAGGAGTCCGGGCCCGCCAAGGCCGTGGATGAAGCCGTCCGGGCCGACATCGCGCGTCTGCCCAAAGTGGTCGAAGTCTATCCGGAGATACGCTTCCCTACCGAAGTGCGCTACGCCGATAAGCCAAATTTCGGCATGATCGTGGGATTGGCGCCCTCGGCGGCACAGAGCGAGGTCTTTGACGACATGCGCGGCCACTTTTTTTCCTCTCCTCAAGCCAGCGAGGCCATCCTTCTGAGCGAATTCGCCAAAGAACTCGAGGCGCAAACGGAGTCGCTGATCGGCAACTACATCACGCTCAACTACGCAGAGCGCCAGCCTTTGGGCGGCGGCGACCCCAGCAGCTTCTCCGTGATGCGCCGGGAACTGAAACTGCGCGTGGTGGGCATTGTAGAGCGCGAGCCCTATGGCGGATTTCGCGGCATGGGCAGCGCCGGCGTTCTCATCCCCATGCAACTGGCGGAATCGCTGAATGTGATGCAGCCGAACGATCTTCGTGGCTTCACGGCGGCTCCCTCCGCGACCGGCCGCACTTTTGCCAGCCTTACCGTACGGGTGGCTTCGCCGAATGATGTGGAAGCCGTCGAGAGCGCGGTGAAGAAGATGGGATTCAATGCATTTTCCCTGCTGGATGCGACCCGCAACCTGCGCCGCTTTTTCGCCGTGCTCGATCTCTTTCTGGGCATCTTCGGCAGCCTGGCACTGGCGGTGGCTTCGCTGGGAATCATCAACACCCTGGTGATGGCGATTCTGGAGCGAAGGCGTGAAATTGGCATCATGAAGGCTATCGGCGCGAGCGATGGCGACGTTAAGCGGCTCTTCTTCGCCGAAGCGTCGGCCATGGGCGCGATGGGCGGAGCACTGGGGGTGTTGCTGGGCTGGCTTATTGGCCGGATCATTAATTTCGGGACAAATGTTTATCTGCAACGCCAGCAACTCCCTACCGAGAATCTGTGGCTGGTGCCCTGGTGGCTGGTCGCGGGAGCAATCGCCTTCGCATTGCTGGTCACGCTGGTCTCAGGGCTGTATCCGGCGGCGCGCGCGGCTAAGCTTGATCCGGTGCAGGCGCTGCGTTACGAATGAACCCTTCGCCGCAGATTGAGGCAGATGAACGCGGATCAACAACCGGAAAAATCCACGTGGATCAGCAGCGAAGGCAGCCTTACATAAACTCCCGGCGTTTTCTGATGAAACGGCTAGCGCTTCAACTCGCGTCGATGTTGTTGTGCACAGTGGGCTGTGCCTGCCCGGCCTCTGCCCAATCGCGCGTGGAGTGCAGCGAACTGCCAAGCGCCATTCTGCACCGGTCAGTACGCTTCTGCGTCATTCTGCCGCCTGGCTATGACGCCGGGAAGACCCAGCGCTACCCGGTGATGTATTTCCTCCACGGCCTGGGACAAAACGAACAGACTCTCATCACTACTGGTGCGTGGAATATAGCGGAGGAGGAAAGGCATTCCGGCAGGATTGGCGATTTCCTGGTGGTCACACCCGAAGGCAATGCCAGCTTTTATATCAACTCGCGAGACGGCAAGGTGCGTTACGAGGACTTCTTCATCCGCGAATTCATGCCGGCAATAGAACACAAGTACCGGACCTATGCCAGGCGTAGCGCCCGCGCGATTGGCGGCGTATCGATGGGCGGCTACGGCGCCCTGCGCTTTGCCTTTGAGTATCCGCAGATGTTCTCCGCGGTTGCCGTGCAAATGCCTGCGCTGTACGACACGCTGCCCCCGGCATTCAGCGCCGCTGCGGCGCTTGGCCCTCGCGGAAGACAGTTCGATGCCGGCGGCGCATTCGGCACTCCTCCCGACGAGCAATTCTGGGAACAGAACAGCCCGTTTACTCTGGCGGGTGAACGGGCCACTCAGTTCCGCGGCCTGAAAATCTATTTCGACTGTGGCGATCACGACGACTACGGGTTTGACGCCGGCGCACGCAGCCTTGACCTCATCCTGGCGCATAGCGGTGTCGCCCACGAGTTTCACATTTACCCCGGAGGCCACGATTGGGCGTTTGTTGCAGCCCACTTTGCCCAAGTGCTGCAATTTGAATGGGAGGCAATGTCGTCTCGCGCAGAGACCCACGGTACGCCGGGGCAGGCACAGAGGCGCGGAGAAAAGCACTAGCCTTCCGGCAGTTGGCTTTCGGCTTTCGGCTCCCCTCCTGTCTTCTGACTTTTATCCTCTGCTTTCTCTCTCCTGCTAAAATTACCAAATGCGAATTCGACG
>JBEKOS010000026.1:0-17279 GCA_049521535.1 Terriglobales bacterium
AGATAATCGCAGCTCCGGCACTGGGCGGGCAGCGAATTGAACTTGTCGAATCCAAACTTGCGCTGCCGTTCGGAGAACACCATCCGCGAACTGGAAGTCTCCAGGACGTTGCCGAGTTTGTATTCGGGGTACACATAGTGATCGCAGGAGTAGAGGCTGCCATCGTGCTCCATGGCCACACCCTTGCCGCAGAATTCGTGATAGATGCACAACTGCGAGTCCTTGCCCATCCACTGTCCCACGGCGGTCTCAAAATGATTGATGAAGACCTTGCCGATGTCGCGGTGGTACCAGTCATCCCAGATCTTGCAGAGGAAATACCCCCAATCGTCAGGATCGATTGACCAATCCGTGACCACGGAATCCGGATGGCCGGGGTGGGCCGCGGGTGAATCCTGCACTGGCAAGGTTTCTGGGTCCCACTTTTGGGGTGCGACCTGGGTAAAGACTTTCGGCTCCACGCAGGGGATGAACTGCATCTGCCGTGGGTGGACCTCGTTCTTCAGGAACCGGTACACATCCAGCGGCCGTTTGGCATTCACCCGGTTGATGACGCTAAGCGAATTGAATGGCACACCGTGGCGATGCAGCATCTGCGCGGCGGCGAAGACCTTGTCAAACGTGGGCTTGCCGTCCTTGGCCACGCGATACCGGTCGTGAAGTTCCTTGGGGCCGTCAATGCTAAGGCCGACGAGGAAGTCGTGCCGCTTGAGGAATGCACCCCATTCGTCATTGAGCAGCGTCCCATTCGTCTGCAGGTCATTCTCGACGCGCTGGAAGGGCTTCTTGTACCTCTGCTCGAGCTCAACCACCTTGTGAAAGAACTCCAGGCCCAGCAATGTCGGTTCGCCGCCCTGCCAGGAAAAAACCACCTCATCGCGGTCCTGCCCTTCGATGTACTGGCGAATGTGGGTCTCCAGAATCTCGTCGGATATGCGGAACTTGCTGTTGCTACCCAGCAGGCCTTCTTTGTGGAGGTAATAGCAGTAGGTGCAATCCAGGTTGCAAATCGCCCCAATGGGCTTCACCATCGCGTGATAGCTGCGTCTGGCGCCCTCCTGGGCCGGATATGGCGACAGGGCACTCGTAGTGGGGTTCACGCGGTCGGACGGAGAGTGCTCGCCATTCATAATCATATATTTGACCTCTTAATCCGTGGAGTTACTACTGTCAGAACTTACAGTGTTGTAATTGCGATGGTCTCAGCCCGTTTGCCGCAGGTCTGTGAGCGAAATCACATTAGGTCGGAACTTCGGAAATGGTACGGAGGAGAACGCTTTGTCCCTACGTTAGCCGACCGCAAAAACGCGCGGACGGTCGGTACCAAGCCTTACGGAACTATCTATTGTGTTGCGCGAAACGGTGAACGAGGGCGCCAGATCTCCCGCCTTATCCTCCCGTAGGGAGGAAACGAGAGTAGCCCAGGACCGCCGGCGCGCATGGCTTTTGCGTGCCCGGCGTCCTGGGAACCGTCCCCACAATTTATAGAGTCCCGTTAGCCTGGATTATTCACGAGGATCTTCGATAGGGAATCAGATCGACCGGTAAACATGCGGTTTTTTCGTTCATTTTAAAGTCCGGAGGAAAGGACAGAGCGTCGGAGCCGATGACCAAGCCCGCGGAGCGGGCGATAGATCGTAGCCACAGCGTGAGCTGAGGGATGATTCCCCAAGCCGAGGTCAAGCCCGCAACGGGGGCGGCAGAGCACTCATGCGCAACGCGGTTCTTTCGCCCGCTAAGAGCGGGCTCTCCGCATTTTATGCACGTTTCCCCCGGCTTGCGCCGGGGGCTACATTCTGCCGCGCCTTCCGGCGCTCGACCGTGATGCCGGCATTGACCGGGACTTGCCGCACGGACGTCCTCGGCTATTGTCGCCTTCTCCCTACGGAAAAACAGAGGCGGGGCTCCGATGCGCAATTGCGCGGCCCACCGGGAAGCCAGGAGCACCGATAGTGCATAATTCAGGTACCGCGCAGGCACGAGGCGTGCGGAGATGGACCGGATTCATGTCAAACCGACCAAATGACGCAAACCAGCGCTATGCAGAACCGCGCTGGCCGGTTCAACTCGCGCTGGCGGCTGTGATAGTTTTGCGTTTTGCGCTGCCGAAGGCGCTCAGCTTCGGCCAAGGCTGGCCGTTGGTTGCGGTGTTCGTGGTGCTCGCCGCCATCGTTTCTCTCTTGCACGCCAGGAGCGCTGAAAAAGCGTCGCATGTTGTAGGCTTCATTCTGCTGGGCTCCGTAACCGCCGCGCTGATTACTTCACTCTTGCTGCTGGTCCGCGCCCTGCCGTCGCACAACCTGGCGCCCGCTGAACTCTTAAAGGCGGCCGCATATCTGTGGTTCAGCAATGTGCTGGTATTTGCGGCCTGGTATTGGAAGCTGGATGCCGGCGGGCCGTACCGCCGTGAGAAGGCAAGCCGTCATGAGGTGGGCGCGTTTCTGTTTCCGCAGATGGCCATGCACGCGGAATTGCCGGCAAATCCCGAGACCTGGCATCCGCAATTCATCGATTATCTTTTTCTGTCGTTCAACACCAGCACCGCGCTCTCGCCCACGGATACGCAGATCCTGTCGCGGTGGGCAAAGGTGCTTATGATGATGCAATCGCTGATGTCCCTGGCGATTGTTGTGCTGCTGGCGGCCAGGGCCGTGAACATTCTCTGAGGGGTCACTCGTGTGGCGGGTGTCATCCTGAGCGAAGCGAAGGACCTATGCATTTTGCGTGCGGTAGAACAGTACATAGATCCCTCTCTTTGCTCAGGACGCCAATAGTAAGATCGGGAACACAGCAGGACCGTCAGTTTTGACGGTAGCGGAATGCAGAAACAAGGACTCAAATATAAAGTTGTTAGGAGATAGGCCATGTTGCGGCTGATCCGCGAGCTAGTCCGTCCGTATCGTGGGACCCTGGTGGTCATCTTCCTGGCCATGCTGGTGGAGACGGCCATGAGCCTGGCTGCCCCCTGGCCGCTCAAGATCATCATTGACAATGTGGTCGGCAGCCACAAGCTCAACCCCTGGCTCGACCGTCTGCTGCGCCCCATGCTCGATGGCGGCCAGAGGATGCATGTGGCCGTTTTGGTCGCCTTCGCTGTGGTGATCATTGCCGCGATCGGCGCGCTAGCCTCCTACATCGACAACTATTACACCGAGAGCCTGGGCCAGTGGGTCGCCTACGACCTGCGCATGAAGACCTACCACCACCTGCAGCGCTTGTCGCTCGGCTACTACAACACCCACCAGACGGGCACGCTGCTCAGCACGATCACGACCGATATTCAAACCATTCAGAGCTTCGCCTCCGCCTCCACACTGAACATCCTGATCGATATTTTGACGATCGTCTGCATGCTCGGCTTGATGTTCTGGTTGAACTGGGACTTTACCCTGATCGCCCTTGGGGTTACGCCCATCATGCTGCTTTTTATTTCACGGTTCAAGAAGGCCGTGAAAAAGGCCACCCACGAGGTCCGAAAGGAGCAGGCAGAGATTGTGGCGACGGTGCAGCAGGGGCTGGAATCCATGCAGATGGTGAAGGCCTTCGGGCGCCAGGACATGGAACAAGCGGCGCTCGCCGATGTGAGCCAGGCGGCATTACACGCCTCGCTGAAGGCCCGCATGGTCAAATCGCTGCTGTCGCCGCTGGTGACCATTACGGTGGCACTCTGCACCGCAGTGGTACTATGGCGCGGAGCATTTCTGATTCTTGCCGGCGCAATGTCAGTAGGCGCATTAACCGTTTATCTCGCATACTTAAACAAATTCTTTAAGCCAGTGAAAGACCTGGCAACCACGACCAACGCCATTGCCCAGGCGGCGGTGGGAGTGGACCGTATTCGCGCCATCCTGGAGACGGACGCGGTGATCCCCGAACATCCGGAAGCCATAACCCCCCCGGCTTTCAAAGGCGGCGTTGTCTTCGAACATGTGGCTTTCGGCTACGACGCGGACAAGAAAATTTTGGGCGACGTCAATTTTGAGATCAAGCCTGGACAGCTCGTAGGAGTGGTCGGTCCGACGGGCAGCGGAAAATCGACGATCGTCAGCCTGATCCCAAGGTTTTACGATCCGAACGGCGGCACGGTCAGGATCGACGGCCGCGATGTCAAGGAATACAAGATCAAGGAACTCCGCGACCAGATCGGCTACGTATTGCAAGAGACGGTCCTGTTCCGCGGCACCATTGCCGAAAACATCGCCTTTGGCAGGCCCGAAGCCACCCGCGAGGAGATCATCGCGGCGGCGAAACTGGCCAACGCGGACGAGTTCATCAGCCAGATGACCAAGGGATATGACACGATGGTAGGCGAGCGCGGGTCTACCATGTCGGGAGGCCAGCGGCAGCGGATCGGCATCGCGCGCGTGATGGTGCGCAACAATCCCATCCTGTTGCTCGACGAACCGACCGCGGCCCTCGACAGCGAGTCGGAGAAACTGGTGATCGAAGCGCTGGAAAGGCTCATGAAAGGTCGCACGGTAATCACCATTGCCCACCGCCTGAGCACGATTCGGGATGCCGACCAGATCATCGTGATCAGCGGCGGAGTGGTTGCGGAGTCAGGCAATCACGACGAATTGATGGCCCGGAACGGAATTTATGCGGACCTGCATCGTACGCAATTCGAAGATGCACGCACCACTGCCGCTGGAACATAAGCGAATACACCCGAAAGGAAGATGCCATGTCACGCTCCCTTATTGTTTTGCCCGATGATTCTGCGCGGCCGATACTGGACGCGATCAACCATGCTGCGAAGTCGCTTCGGGTAAAGATGTTTGTCTTTTCCGATCCGACCATCCTCCAGTCGGTGATTTCCGCACACAAACGCGGAGTCAAGGTCCGGGTGATGCTGAACCCGACCCGCCGCAGCGGAGAATCCGAGAACAAGGAATCCCGCAGGCTCTTGTCCTCTGCCGGGGTGGAGGTGCTCGACAGCAACCCGGCATTCGATCTTACCCACGAGAAATCCATGGTGGTGGATGATGCTATGGCGTTCGTGAAGTCGTTCAACTGGGAGCCAAAGAACCTCACGGTAACGCGCGATTACGCCGTCGTCACCTCGGCTCCGCATGAAGTTGCAGAGATCATCGAATGCTTCGACGCCGATTGGGACCGCAAGCCGTTTGCGGCGGGCGAGCACTCGCACCTGATCTGGTGCGTGGGTAACGGCCGGCAGCGCATCGGGCAGTTTATCGACCAGGCCGAGCACACGCTGTGGCTGCAGAATGAGCGCTACCAGGACCCCGCCATCATCGAGCACCTGGTGCGGGCCAGCCGCCGCGGGGTAAAGGTGCACGTGCTGGCGCGGCCTCCACACAAATTGAAGAAAGAAAAACTGCTCGAAGGCGTGGGAGGGTTGAGGATTCTGGAAGACGTGGGCGTGAAGGTTCACAAGCTTAAGGGACTCAAACTGCACGCCAAGCTGCTGCTTGCGGATGGCGTAAGGGCCATCATCGGTTCCATCAACCTGGCGCCTGGGAGCTTCGATAGCAGGAGGGAACTTGCCATTGAGGTGCGCGACGAGGACGTCATCGACCGGCTGCACGACGTCACCCGCGCCGATTGGAAGAATTCGCATCCACTGGATCTTACGGACGAGGGCCTGCTGGCCGAGCTGGATGACCACGGCGCCGAGGGCGTGGAAGAAGAGTTGGCGCTTGATGCGCACCACCACAAGGACGAGTGAACTCTCGGGCCTGCGCCGCAGAGTAACGCAGATTGAACCCAGATCTGAAAAAACATTGTGGGTCAGTTTGAATTGTCATCATGAGCAAGCGTGCCGGGGCCTCCAAAACGCACGCCCTTTGTGCGTTGTGGGGTGGCTGGGCGCAGCGAAGGATCCGGGCGAGCCGCAAGGTCAAATATACTGTCTGTGGTTTGTGCCCGAAGCCCGGGCCACCGCAACGAAATTTCTGTTAACCAATACAAATAAAGGAGCAGTCATGAAGCACAAGTTCGCCGCACTCAGCGTGGCCCTGGTGATGGTACTGGGTCCCTTAAGCCTTATTTATGCCCAAGCCGCTAAGGGCGTTGACGAAGTGGATGTGGTCAAAGCATCGGCCAAGGTTGAAAAAATCGACCTCAAAGACCGCAAAGTTACGGTCATGATGGATAACGGCAAGAAGAAAACGTTCAAGGTAAACAAAGACCTCCCAAATCTGGACCAGGTGCAGGTTGGCGATACCATCAAAATGAAATACACGGAAGAAACGCTGATTACGGTTGGCGGTCAGCCAGGCGGTGTAGGCGCAGTGGCCGGACAAGCCGTCAGCGTTAACCCGAAAGGCGAGATGCCCGGAGCCGTTATGGTGGATACAGTTGCCGTGCAGGGCAAGATCCTGGCGATCAATGCCGACAAGCCGAGCGTAACGGTGGAGACTCCCGAGGGCAAGAAGAAAACCATCAAGGTCAGCAAGAACGCCGATCTGAGCCGGTTGAAAGTGGGCGAGAAGTTTGACATGGTGGTTACGGACTCTCTGGTAATCGCGGTCACCAAGTAAGCACCTTTTATTGTTGTTGAGTAGTACTTGCCCCACTCTTGTCGCCCACAATTCTTGGGCGACAGGGTGGGGTTTCCTGCTTCTTCCCGCCGAATAGTTGCACCGGCAGAAGAATGAGATCGGGTGGGCGCTGTGGTTGTTCGCCTGGCTGGAGAAGAAAGGTTTAGGACTGTCGGCTAATTTGAGCGTTTTTCCTCCCGTAGGGAGAAGCCGGAGGCTTTCTGTATCAGTTCGTAGAAGAAGGAAGGAGCGCCCAACTGCTAACCCGAAGCGTCTTCCACGACCCAATCACTGGCTCGGCGGCAGCGTAAGCGGCGCTGCCAGATGGAAGCTCAATGCCGATCCGGCGGCGATTTCGATCTGCTGATTTCCGGTAAGCGCCCCGCCCGCGAAACCGGCGCCGCCTCCCGCGCCTGCGCCAATAGCCGCCCCTTTACCGCCGCCGGCTATTCCTCCAATCAATGCACCTACGGCCGCCCCACCGCCAGTGGTGGCTGCTGTGCGCTTACCCTTGCCCTTGATGGTGTTTTCCAGCGGCTTGCTTTGGATTTTGTAGATCTGCCCCGCCACCGTAATGCTCACCAGCGCCAGCGTAAGTTCGCCCTGTCCTTTGATCTTTCCTTTCTCTTTGGCAGTCAGCACGTTGCCGAGAACTGAAGATCCCGCGGGGATCGCGGGTTTACCGCCGATGCGCACGGATTGCGAGAGAGTGGCAGTAAAAGATTGGCCGGTCTGGCTGGTCTTCGAACTCAACGCCTGGCCCATTTTGACCGTAAGCGTGGTTCCCGCAGGCACAACGATCGGAGGCGGCGGAGGTTTGGGAGCTTCGGCCGGCTGTACCGGCGCTGCCGCGGCGGCGGCTGGAGTTTGCTCGGCAGTGTCTGGAGCTGGCTCGGCTGCAGCCGTCACTGGTTCGGCTACTGTAGGAGGCGCCGGCTGCACCGCGATCTGATCATCGACGCCGGCGGCGCCGGGTTCTTCGCGGGCGATCTGTTCGACTCTTTGTTGGACTGCCGGGGTACTGGCCGTTCCGCTAAGCGTGACTTTCCCATCGTGGGCCGCGACCGTGATATTCGAGCCCTTGGTATCCGGGTTGGCGGCAACTTTCGTCTGAATGTCCTTCGCGATGGCGTCGTCGTTGGGATGTTTCGAGCATGCGACCAGGCAACTTGCCAGCAGGGTGAGGAGAGCGATTGAAACAGAGGATTTATAGCTGCGCATAATACCTTCTCCGTGGGATTTGAAGAATCATCCTATCAGGGAATGAAATAGCGGGCGTTCTCATCCTCCGGAGTTGCCTTCGCCGGCGCGCAGGCATCGCCGCCATTGCATGGGCCGTGTGCCGCGACCGGCAATGCGTTGGTTGCCGCCGGGCCTGGCTACCACGTTTTGGCGTCTCGTCAAGCTTGCCCTATCATGAATGCCAGCAGTTATCTTAGGACTTTGCATTTTACGGAGATCATGATGATGAAAGTAAAGGTCGGCACATACAGTCGCCGTGTGCTTATTCGAGCATTCGGATGGGAAATCGCCATTCTCACCTGGCCCTCAGGCACTTGTTCAAAGAAGCACGATCACAGCGTATGGGGGGTGGTCATTCCCCTCGACGGAGAGGTCTTCGAGATCCCGGATGGAGGAAAAGGAACCTGCTACGGCGCAGGCCAGGGAGTTCTTGATGTCCGCAAGGGGTCCATCCACACCGTAGGAAATGTCGGAAGGAAAACGGCGCATACGTTGCATGCTTACCACATTGGCGACGACACGAAGCTCAGGATGAACTACTTCGAGCATACCGCGAAGGACGCAGCCGCACTCGCCAAACTGAAAGCAAGGTTTGTCCCGTAACGGCTGCGTGCCAAGCCAGCGAACCTCTGCACTGAGATCAACGAACAACAGCTCATAAGGCCTAGTTCGCCAAGGAAGGAACCTGCTATGAAACCGGGCGACAATTCGTCAAGGCGCATACTCACCGGCGGAATGCTGATAGGCGCGCTATGCTTGCAACCGGGGGGCGCTAAGGCACAGCAGGGGCCGGTTGCCGCCGGAGAAAGGGCGGTTGTTGCGATCGACATGGCACTCGAGCCGGACGCAACGCTGTTGCAGCAGGCCCATGCCGCCAATGCCGGACTGATGAAGAACTTCCACTCGTTCGAGTTAAAGAGGTAAGGAACGGTGCCCGACCATCGCGTCAGTTTCGGAGCCAAGCGCAGACTGGTATTTTTGACAGTCTTCCATTCCTGGCTTTGTCGGTACACTTAACGGGTGATGGTCTGCCGAAGAAGATAAGGAGGATCGTATGAAGTGGACAGATATTGCTGGCTTGGGCTTCGCGACCACGCTCACAGTGACGGGAATAACTCTTGCGCCCATGGCCGCTGCTCAGCAGGTCACGGGCGAATTGGGTTCGCCCAGCGCCACCACCACCATTGACGGAAGACAAATCCCGCCGCCGCCGCCTCAATTTGGCGGGATCATCAAGGAAGATGCCAAGGATTCCAAAGCCTGGTGGCCGCCGCGCATCGTACCGCCCAAAGGCGCGCCCAATGTGCTGCTCATCATGACCGATGACCAGGGCTACGGGGTGTCCGGTACGTTTGGCGGCGTGGTCCCGACGCCGGCGATGGACCGCGTTGCACAGGCAGGGTTGCGCTATACGCAATTTCATTCGACTGCTCTTTGCTCCCCGACGCGGGCGGCGCTGATCACCGGCCGCAATCACCACTCGGTGGGCTTCGGCGTCATCGGCGAAATGTCTACCGGCTTCCCGGGCTATGATTCCGTCATCGGCCCGGAGAGCGCCACCGTGGGTGAAATCCTCAAGGAGAACGGCTACGCTACCTCGTGGTTTGGCAAGAACCACAACACCCCCACCTACCAATACAGCACGGCCGGCCCGTTCAACCAATGGCCGGTCGGCATGGGCTTCGAGTACTTCTATGGATTCATGGGCGGTGAAACCGACCAGTGGACGCCCTACCTGTATCGCAACCAGACCCCGATATTTCCCTGGATCGCCAAGCCGGGCTATAACCTCACCACCGACCTGGCGGACGAGGCCATCAAGTACATGCGCGACTTGAACGCGGCTGCGCCCGACAAGCCTTTTTTCCTCTATTACGTTCCCGGCGGCACGCATTCGCCGCACCAGCCGACCCAGGAATGGATCGACAAATTCCATGGCAAGTTCGACATGGGCTGGAACGCCATGCGCGACCAGATCTTCGCCAACCAGAAGCGGCTCGGGGTGATTCCGGCGAGTACGCAGCTTACTCCCTGGCCTGACGACCTTCCTAAATGGGATTCACTGACCGCGGTGCAAAAGAAGCTTTATGCGCGCCAGGCCGAAGTGTTTGCCGCTTACGTCGCCTATACGGACTATGAGATCGGCCGGGTCATACAGAACGTGCAGGACATGGGCAAGCTTGACAATACGCTGATCATCTACATCAGTGGCGACAACGGTACCAGCGCCGAAGGCACGCTGCAGGGTACGCCTAACCAAATGACGGCCTATAACGGCGTCCTGGAGCTGCCCGAGGCAGTGCAGATGCTGAGTTATCCATTTTGGGGCTCGGAAAGGACCTATCCGCACATGTCGGTGGCCTGGTCGTGGGCGTTTGATACGCCATTCAAATGGACCAAGCAGGTAGCCTCGCATTTTGGCGGAACGCGGCAGGGCATGGCGATATCATGGCCCGGCCATATCAAGGACGCGGGCGGCATTCGGTCCCAGTTCCACCACATGATTGACATTGTCCCCACCATCCTGGAAGCTGCCGGCATCAAGGCGCCCGAGATGGTCAACGGAATCAAGCAGCGACCGATCGAGGGTGTGAGCATGGATTACACCTTTGACCCGGTGAACGCCCAGGCGCCATCGACACGCGTCACGCAGTATTTTGAGATGTTTGCTAACCGAGGCATCTACCACGACGGCTGGTATGCGTGCACCACTCCGCCCGCAGCGCCCTGGCTATTGGGAACGGCCAAGCTTCCCGACGTCAATGAATATCACTGGGAACTCTATAATCTGAAGGAAGACTACTCGCAATTCAATGACCTGGCAGCCCAGAATCCCGACAAGCTGAAGGAGATGCAGGCGCTATTCTTGTCGGAAGCTGCCAAGTACAACGTTCTGCCGCTGGACAACTCGGTTCTCCCCCGCATAGTTACGCCGCGGCCGAGCGCAGTCGCCGGGCGAACCGAATTTACCTATTCGGGTGAAACTTCGGGCATTCCCGTCGGCAATGCTCCCAGCATTTTGGACAAGGACTACACCATCACCGCCCAGGTAACCATCCCCGACGGCGGCGCGGAAGGAATGATAGCGACACTGGGCGGACGCTTCGGCGGCTACGCACTCTACCTGAGCCGGGACAACAACTGGTTTCTGCGCGACAACATAGTCAGGATGGCCGTATTGGTGGTTTTCCTTGTGGCGCTGTTTTTTATCTATCGCGGCAGGCGAAAACACTCAACCTCGAGAATGTTGTTTGGCTGCACCTTGATGTTCTTCGTGGCCGTGTGGGGAGTTACCATGCTATCCACGGCGCTGTTGGGCATAGGCAAAGGCAAGCCGGTTTTCCTTTACAACCTGCTGGATATGAAGCGATACAAATGGGAAGGCCCGGTGCTCTCAGCAGGCGATCACACCATCGTGTTTGACTTTAAGTACGACGGACCGGGCCCCGGAAAGGGTGGAACTGGAGTGCTCTCGGTGGATGGCAAAGAGGTGGATCGCAAGACCATCGATCACACCATTCCGATCCTCATGTCCATCGACGAGTCCTTCGACATTGGAGTCGACACACGTACACCGGTGGACGATCACGAATATCGCGTGCCGTTCCGCTTCGAAGGAAAAATCAACAAGCTGACTTATAAGCTCGGCCCGGACCAGTTGTCTGCTGAGGACAAAGCCGCAGCGGCGAGGATACTGGCGGCCGCTAGGGATTAGCCGCGAACCGCTGGCGACTCATACTCGTACTTTGCATACGGCGCATCGGCGTGCAGCGCGGCAGAGAGAAAAATAATGTCGCAGAAGTCTGTTGTCATGGCAGCCGCTTGCCTCGAAATGCTTGCGGGCGCAACGATACTCATTGCGCCGGATATGGTTTCCCTATTGTTGCTCGGAACCAAGCCAGAGGGCGCCGGCCTGACCCTCGCGCGTTTCGCCGCAATCGCCCTTTTCGCCCTAGGCATTGCCTGCCTGCCGCCAAAGAACTCTGCCGCACGCCATAGTGCGGTGCGTGGCCTCTTCGTCTTCTATCTCGGAGTGGCTGCCCTCTTGGGGGGGGTGGGAATCGCCACCACCCTGCATGGCGTTCTGCTGTGGCCGGCGGTCACCCTGCACGCCGTGATCGCAGCCGCGTTGCTGCCGCAACTTCTGGCAAACCCTTCCTCTGCGCCATGACGACCGACCAATCAACGGCGGGCTTCAGAAAGACAGCGGCGGTGAATACCTCACTTGCCTGATGACGCTTTGGCTTTCTGCCGCAACTCCCTTTCTTCAAGGGCGAGCTTGTAGGCCACGTAGTACTTGTAGATATTGCCCACGTAGGTGACCGTCTCTTGCCCAATGTCCTGGGCGGCCACCAGTTCCACGTTTCCGAACCAGACATTGGGATTCAGTCCCATTTCCGCCGCCTTTTTGCGCAACTTTGCGATGCGGTTGGGCCCGGCGTTGTAGCTGGCAAACACGAAGAGCGTGCGGTTCACCGGGTCCTCTTTGCCGTCGTTGAAGTAAGTGTCTGCAATGTTCCGCAGCATTTTGACGCCGGCGTGAATGTTGCCGTCCGCGTCTCCCACGTTGGGAATATTGATGGGTGAGGCTGCCGCGTACTTGGGAATCACCTGCATAATTCCCGTCGCGCCGCTCGGATTTCTCTTACTCTGGTCAAGCAGGGATTCCTGGTAGCCCTGCGCCGCAATCATCAAGTAATCGAAATCATATTCGGTGGCGTACGTCTGGAAGAGCTGGAGCATCGCCAGGAATTTCTTCATTTCCGCTTCGGAGGTGGAATTCTTCACCCATTTGGTGTTTTGCAGGTAGCGCCGCACCAGCGTGCTGCCGAATGACGTTCCCACTGCATGTGTGGACACAAATTCGTCCACTAACTGCTTGAGCTGCGGATTGTTCTTGCGCATCGCCCAGGCGAGTTGCCCCTCGCTGGCGATCGGCACGTCCGGATACGTCTTGAGGTTGGGAAGCACCTGCGACCAAAGCCCGGCCCGCAGCGTGGTCGTAACTGTCGCCGGGATCAGGCCCGCGCTGACCATCTGCACCAGGTCGTCGTCGTTCAGGTTCTTGTCTGCTGGCCGAATCTGGATAAGCGGCTTGCCGGACTTCTGCAGAGTTTCGTTCACCTTCTGCAGGTCCTCGTAAGCGGTCATCACCGGATTCGCATAGATTTCTCTCCCGCCGAGCTGCTCCAGCGAAGAGAAATCGCCAAAGGACAGTCCGCTTACCACAATTTGTTTTACATTCGACTGCAGCGGAATGGAAAAATCAGCCCGTTTTTCGCGCTCGGGAGTAATGAAGATGCCGTGTGCAATCAGGTCTCCCATGCCTTCGGTGAGTGCCGCCTCAACCTGGGAGGGCGCTACCGGCAGGAAAGTAACGTTCACCGTCAGCTTGCCAGTCTTGAGTTTCTTGTTCGCGAATTTCTGGAATTCCTCCAGCGCTTCGTACATGATGCCCCGCGGCAATCCCTTGTCGTAAAAGAAACCGATGGGATTAATAATCACGAGCGCGCGGATGCTGCGCTGCTTCACCATCTCATCCAAATCGCCGGTGCGGCGCTCGAAATTGAGCGGTAGCGAAAGAGCATTCGCCGCCGGGGGCGCAGCACCGGCAGTCGGAGGCGGTGTACCGGTGGCAGCGGCCGCTGGCTGCGTGGTCTGTCCGGCGGGGGTCCCCGGAGTCGCATCCTTCTTTTCGCAGGCAATCAGCAGCCAAGCCGCCCCAAGGCTCAGCACGGACAAGAGAATCCTGCCGCAAGGGCATCCAACCCTTCGATCTCGGGAACTCCGGCTGAATCTCTCGCGGAAGGTATAGATGGCGCACCACCACTTGTCGCGAATGCAGTATAGCGCATCACGCCGCCTGCATAACTCAGAAAACTGACAGTACGAGAACTGCTCCCTGGCATCGGCTCTATTTTGGCCATCCCACCCAGGAATATTGCCAGGCCACTGAGACGTTGCTGAAGTTGCCCCCGAAGCGGACGTAATCGCCGTAGCTGTAGCTGAGTTTCAGCGACTGATATGCGGTAATGGGGTAGGAAACCGTTCCTCCGAGGCGGGAGCTTTGCTGCAGCGTGCTGCTGTTCTCAATGGCGTTAAGACTGGTCTGGCCGCCGTACCAGAAATTGCCGTCCAGCGATGCCCAAAACCGGGGTTTCACGTCATAACTGAGGTGTCCCTCGAACGAGCCGACCGGATTTTCCGTCTGGACATTCGTGCCGGTGTAAAACGCGTCATTCGCAGTGAAAAACCAAGCGCCGGCGTAGGTATCAAGCACCCAATGTTCCTAGCGTTGCGACAGGCCGAGTTCAGGCTTGAAAGCCCAGCGATTTCCTCCGTAATTAACCAGCTTGGTAGGGTAGTACTGACCGGTCGGCGCGATGACCTTCAGGCTGACTCCCAGCAGGGTCTTCTGTTTCCATTGAGAAAATTCCCGGGTATCCATGGCCGGTCCTCCCATCAGGTTTACGGAGAAACGGTAGGTCGAGTCCAGCAATCCCGAACGATAGACGCTGGTCTGGTTTTTCATGATTGTTCCCTGAAAATTGCCGATTCCATAAGGCAGCGACGCGGTGAAATTGGCCGACCGGCCAAAGAAATTCAACGCGTGATAAACGGCAATATCCCCCACATTGACCAGTCCGCTGGCGTTCGTGATCGGCAGGGTGCCGTTCAGGAGGATGCTCCCGTCATAGAGAGAATAAGTTGCTGTTACGGCATTTGAGTGAACCGGCGTGATGACGTATGCCCTCGGAGCGAGGTCCTGCGCCCAAAGCAGTGGTAGCGACCATCCGGCAATCGCCGCAAGCAACAGGAGCTTGAAGGGAAATGGCATCTGAGAGTCATTTGCTAATCGGGCTGTGCTGTTCTGTACACTGTCAGTACTGACAGTGCTTGCCAGCCTGCGGCCATTTCCAGTACATGCCTTGCCGCATGTCCGGTTGCATGCCAACCCCTGCGATAGACTCGAAGAGTGACCAAACGTCAGGGCTCCCACTTGGAACAGCTCGATGCCCATTCAGCGCTTTAGTTCGTTCGAAGCATTCATGGAAGCCAACCGGCACGCCAGGTTGCGTCCGATGGTTCTCGGACGCGACCGTGGGAACTGGGCGCTCACCCATCTGATGGTGAACAATTTGAGCGTTCAATGGGGCGAGGCAGGAGGGAAGGCAGTCATAGAGGGGGCTTCGAGGTTGGGCGGGCTCACGCTTTTTCTCCAGACGCGGGGCGCGCCGGCTTTTTCGGGCAATGGGCGCCGATTGGACGACCTTTCTCTGATGGTCGCACAGCCTGACAGTGAATTCTGTCTGGCTGCAGACGGCGCGTCGAGACGCTGGTGCTCGCTGTATATTCCGAATGGGGATCTTGTCAGCCCGGACGGAGACACGAAGGCCGCTGCCGATTCAATGCGGGGCGTGTTTCAACTACCATCCCAGCGCATGGAGAGGTTTCGCTCCGTCATTGAGCAACTCGATGAGGCTGTTCAGCATGCGCCTGCTGCGTTCGAATCAGTCGCGGCGCAACAGGCGGCGAAGCAGAAGCTGGTTCTCGAAATTCGCACTGTGCTGGGCCAGCCACGACAGGCCGGACATCAGATTGGCCGTCCGGTGGTTCCGCGGGAACGGATTATTAGCATCGCTCTGGCGTTTGTCGACCAACATGCCGGCGAGTATCTTTCTGTGGAACAGGTCGCGGCGGCGGCGGGCGTCTCTGAACGCACCCTTCGCGATGCGTTTCAGCGCTACTTCGGTGTAAGCCCGGTTCGCTACCTTAATTTGAGAACGCTTCACCAGGTGCGTGGCGTGCTCAAAGCCGCTGATCCCTCACTCGCAACCGTCACCGGGATTGCAGCCCAATTTGGTGTTTGGCAGTTCGGCCGGTTCGCCAGAGACTACCGCCTCCTTTTTAATGAATTGCCCTCACAGACCCTGCGTGATCTCCCTTGAGTGCCGCTGGATGCGCCTGGCGCATTCCGTGCCTCCCTGGCTCTGTTTCTGGGCGGAAGAGCAATTTCCTTCGATTTTGCCGAATTTGAATAGCGGGCTTGAAGCTGGTTTTGTACGCTGCGCAAGAGAGGTTAATTAACACCTGATTCGCTGCCGCATAACGGGCAGGCGAATTAATGGAGAGGACGACGGTGATCAGGCCCGAGGATATTGGATCGCTTACCGACTTTCACCGCAATACCAGGGCGCACCTCAACCGCCTCAGGCGCACCGGTCGCCCCGCGCTGCTTACGGTCAACGGAAAGGCGGAGGTTGTGGTACAGAATGCAGGCGCTTATCAGCGCTTGCTCAATTCGCTGGAAAAGCTTAAACGCAATCGCCAGGGAAGAGCTGAGTGAGGGCGGGCGGGGCGCCGGCAGGAGAATTGCGAAATCCTCGGGCTCCTGCACACTGTCAGAACTGACAGTTCCTTAGAGCTCGCTGATGATGTTTGATTGCTATGAGTGATTTATTAAAATTCAGGAGCCGTACCCCTAAGCGATAGCCGAATTTTGAGCAGTTGAATTGATAACGATAAGACAGCACACAACTCATGTCGAACCTATATCAATTGAAGGAGAGAATCGATGGCAAGTGACGAGACTACAAGAGACCCAATCAAACCGGATTTGAACCGCCGCGACGTCCTCAAAGGCGCTGGCGCGGTCATGGCAGCAGTTGGACTAACCGCCGCAAACCCGGCTTCGGCGCTCGCGCAGCAACCGGCCGCGGCCCAGCCCGTGAATCCCTACGGCGGAGGGCCCAGCAAGGGCCTGCAATTTCCGCCGTACTACCAGCCCACAAAGTCAGTAAAGAGCCGGATGAATTATTTCCCCGGCAGTGAGACTCTCGAGCCTGACGAGATGCGAATCTCGTTCGTGGGTAGTTGCCCCTACCCGGTCCGGCGCGACCAGGCCGGAACGGCCATCATGGTCGAGCTGGGCAATGGTGACCGATTCTTCTTCGACTTTGGCCCCGGCTGTATCAAGAACATCCTGGCCATGGGCGTGCCAGTGCCGGATATTAACGACATTTTCATAACCCACCTGCACGTGGACCACTACCACGACCTGTCCTATCTTCTGCCGTTCTCCGCTTGGGGCGGAAGGTGGAAAATGCCGCTGCGCGTCACCGGGCCCTCAGGCCGCACGCCGGACCTCGGCACCAAGGCCATGGTCGCCGGCATGAAGCAGATGCTCAAGTGGCACCTGGAGGCCTTCGACGCCTGCCCGATCGGGGACGGCTACGAGGTCGAAGTCAACGAGTTCGACTGGAAGGACGAGAACGGCGTCTGCTACGACAAGAATGGCGTCACGATCCGCCATTGGCGGCGCTCGCACGCCAAAGACGGCGCCTCGGCCTACCGGCTCGACTGGAACGGCCTCTCGTTCGTGTGGACCGGCGACGGCCGGCCCGACGACCTTACGGCCAAATACGCCAAAGGCGTCGACGTTTTCGTGACGGAATTGCAGCCCGACCTTGCGCGCATCAACCAGCTTAAATATGGCTTGCCGGAGTTCCTGTTCAACTACACGGTCGATATCCA
>JBEKOS010000027.1:0-17263 GCA_049521535.1 Terriglobales bacterium
CGGCCCGGCGGGGAGGTTCGCCGGCTGACCAACGACCTTAACAGCTATCATGCCCTAAGCATTGCCACAGACGGACGGCAGTTCGTAACGGTACAACGGACATCCAAGGCGGGGATTTCTGTCGGCCTGGGCACGGAGCCTGGTACGCCGTTGCCATCGCAGCCGAGCGAAGAAAATGGGACCGACGGGATGGCTTGGCTGGGGAATGATCGCGTGCTGTTTAGCTCCGAACCGGGTACTGCGGCGGAACTTTGGTCAGCCCGGCTTGACGGTTCTGATACCCGGGCTCTCACCGGCGGCCTTCCGCTTGCAGTTTTTCCTTCCGGCTCGGCGGATGGCAAGGTGGTGGTCTTCACCTCTGCTGAAGGAGGCGGCATCCACGTTTGGCGTGCGGATGCAGACGGCGGCAATCGACGGCAGCTCACCCACGGCGAGTTGGATCTCCGGGGACAAATCACGGCCGATGGCAAGTGGGTGGTCTATTTTTCTCTAGGCAAGGAAGGGGCTGGAATCTATAAGGTATCGACTGAGGGCGGGCAGCCGGTGAAGGTCAGCGATGCCCATGGAGAGTGGCTGGCGCTTGCGCCGGACGGCAAGCGATTTGCCGATTCAACTTTCGACAAAAGCCGCCAGCAGCTCCAGGCGGAGATCGTCTCCATGGATGATGGCAAGGTGTTGCAGAAGGTTGACCTCCCGGTAAATCAGTTCTGGTGGAGTCCGGATGGCCGCAGCCTGCAGTACGTCGAGACGAATGGCGGCGTGTCAAACATCTGGGAACAACCCCTGGAGATGGCAAGTGCGCTTCCTAGGTTGCCCTTGCCGCCTGAGATCACACCTCCGATACCACCGCCACCACCGCTTCCGGGAGGGGCACCGCCCGTCGCCAAGTCCGGTCCACGGCAAGTGACTCACTACACTTCCGATCACATCTTCAACTTTGCCTGGTCTCCGGACGGGAAGCGTCTCGCGCTGTCGCGCGGTTCAACTAGCAGCGACGTGATCTTGCTGAGCACGAGAAAGTAGCAACCAATCGCAGATCTGCGCGGCAGACGCGGATCTTCAGGCCGATCGGTCCCGCCGTTCGCCTCACAGCCGTGATAATTAGGCGCACTCTACCCGAGGAAGCGTGCGCTATTGCCGAGTACTTCTTCGATCCGCAGTAATTGGTTGCACTTGGAGATGCAGGCAGCGCGGGAGCTTTAATCTCCGCTCCCTGCTTCGGCGGTGGTAAGCGATGGCGAATGAGTATTTTCGGCTCGATGGCCAAGGAGATAGAAGAAGGCGTCCGCGATCGCGTAAGAAAGACCAATGCCGGCCGAGAGTGCCGCGATAACTGTAAGAATCATCGTGAGTGCCAGTACAAGTCCGCTCAAGTTTCACTCCTCAGGCGATCATAATCAATTTGGATGACGTCGGGCGAATTTGCGCCGCTTCCGCTCATCCCTAAATCTACGATAGTTTGACCGCTGTTTCTGTTAACCATTAAGATACGGTAGTAACACTGTGAATTGCCATCGCCGAACTTCACTGAGTGGGGCTACTTGTAAGTGCTGGTCCCAAGGTTAAAGTAGCAGCGAGCTACACTGCTTCGATTTGCAGCCTTCAATCTGAAATTTCAGTCATGGCCATCACCCAGATCACGGTGCGGGGCGCGCGCCAGCACAATCTCAAGAATATCGACGTCCAGATTCCGCGAAATTCGCTGACCGTGGTTACCGGCCTGAGCGGGTCGGGCAAGTCGTCGCTGGCATTTGACACCATCTATGCGGAAGGCCAGCGCCGTTATGTCGAGACGCTTTCCGCTTATGCGCGCCAGTTTCTCGACCAGCTTGAAAGACCTGACGTGGATGCCATTGACGGGCTTTCCCCGGCAATTTCCATCGAGCAGAAAACGACCAACCGCAGCCCGCGTTCCACCGTCGGCACCATCACGGAGATCTACGACTACCTGCGTCTCTTGTATTCCTCCATCGGTGTGCCGCATTGCCCTCGGTGCGGGCGGGAAATTTCGCGGCAATCCGCCGAGCAGATCGCTCAACGGGTGATGGATTTGCGTCAAGACGAGCGCGTGATGGTCCTCGCGCCGGTCGTGCGGGGACGCAAAGGCGAATTTCGCTTGGAACTGGAGAAACTTGCGAAGCAGGGCTTTACCCGGGCGCGTATCGATGGCGAACTTCGCCAGTTCGACGAAGAAATCCGGCTGGACAAGCGGAAGAACCACAATCTGGAAGTGGTGGTGGATCGCCTGCTGGTGAAACCGGGTATCGAGAAGCGCCTGGAGCAATCTGTGGCGCTGGCGATGAAGCTGGCGGATGGCCTGGTGACGATCGCGGTCGTAGGCGGTGAGGAGCGCCTCTTTTCATCGAAGCTGGCGTGTCCGGATTGCGGTATCGATGTTCCCGTACTGGAGCCGCGCTCGTTCTCGTTCAACAGCACATATGGCGCATGCCCTGAGTGCAACGGCCTGGGCAGCAAGTACGACTTCGATCCGGCAAAGGTCATCGTGGATTGGTCCAAGCCGCTGTTTGAAGGCGGTCTCGGGCCCGGCTCCAATTCCGCCAATTTGCAACGCATGGTCGAACTGGCAGCCGCCTATTACAAATTTGACCCGGACCAACCGGTCGAAAAACTAGCCCGGAAGTGGCAGGACCTGTTGCTCTATGGCCCGCCCGCCGGCGACAAAAACAAGATCGGTTTCCGCGGCATCCTCGCGTTTCACCAGCAGGCGCTGGATGAGGCTACGTCAGATACCTACCGCGAATGGATGATGAACTACATGTCTGCCACCGAATGTCCGAGCTGCCGGGGCCGGCGGATTCGTCCCGAGAGCCTGGCGGTGAAGGTGAACGGCATGAGCATTGCTGAACTGACCGCTCTTCCGGTGTCGCGTGCGGTTGAGTCCATTGCTGCCATACGGCTCAACCAGAGGGAAGACAAGATTGCCGGTCGCATTGTTAAGGAGATCGGCGAGCGCCTGCGGTTCCTCAACGACGTCGGCCTTGGTTATCTCTCTCTCGACCGTTCCGCAGCCACGCTCAGCGGCGGAGAAGGACAGCGTATCCGGCTGGCCACGCAAATCGGATCGAAGCTGCGCGGTGTACTCTACGTTCTCGATGAGCCTTCCATAGGGTTGCATCATCGCGACAACAACCGGCTGCTGCAGGCTTTGGAGGCGTTGCGGGACCTGGGGAACACCGTGCTCGTGGTTGAGCACGATGAAGAAACCATTCGCCGCGCCGACTATGTGGTTGATCTCGGCCCCGGCGCCGGAAGAAAGGGCGGCTATCTGGTTGCCGCCGGAACGCCGGCCGACATTGCCCGCGCGCCTGAATCGCTGACGGGAAGGTACATTTCCGGCGAAATGAATATCTCTGTGAGGTTGCAGCCGCGAGCGCCGAATGGGAACGCCCTTACGATTCTGGGCGCACGGGAGAACAACCTCAAGAACCTCGACGTAAGCTTCCCCCTGGGAGTGATCACAGTGGTAACCGGAGTGTCCGGCTCCGGCAAGTCAACCCTGGTCAACGACATTCTGTACCGGGCGCTGGCCCGCAAGTTATACCGGTCGCGTGAGGCGCCCGGGACGCATCGCGTATTAACGGGAGCGGAATTCATCGACAAGGTGATCGAGATAGACCAGGCGCCGATAGGGCGTACGCCGCGCTCGAACCCGGCCACCTATAGCGGTTTGTTCACCGTAATCCGCGACCTGTACGCCATGCTGCCGGAATCTCGTGAGCGAGGCTACAAAGCAGGACGTTTTTCGTTTAACGTCGCCGGGGGCCGTTGCGAAGCTTGCCAGGGTGAAGGCCAGCGACGCATCGAGATGAACTTTCTTCCCGACGTATATGTACTCTGCGATGTGTGCAGCGGCCGGCGCTACAATCAGGAAACGCTTGCGGTGAAGTACAAGGGATGGTCCATTGCGGACCTGCTGGAGTCGCCAGCCTCGGAGGCGCTTGTCTTGTTGGAGAACATCCCGGCCGCCAGGCAAAAGCTGCAAACTTTGGTTGACGTAGGCCTCGGCTACATCCATCTGGGACAATCAGCGACCACGCTCTCGGGCGGCGAAGCTCAGCGGCTCAAGCTGGCGCGCGAGTTGAGCAAACGGCAGACCGGACGAACTCTTTACCTGCTTGACGAGCCCACCACCGGACTGCACTTCGACGATGTCAAGCAACTGCTGGACGTGCTGCACCGGCTTACCGATTTGGGCAACAGCGTCATCATCATCGAACATCACCTGGACGTGATTCGCAATGCCGATTGGATCATCGATCTGGGACCTGAGGGTGGCGAGGAAGGAGGGCGCCTGGTGTGCGAGGGGATACCCTTGCAGGTGGCACGCAACAAAAAATCGTACACTGGCCAGGCCTTGAGGAAATACTTCTAGCTTGTCATCCACTGCCACAGCACGGGAAGCATCTGGCGATAACACCGGTTTTTCAGACCCAGGTAGGACTGCGCCCCGGTAAAAAGATCGGCCATGATATCGCGAAAGCGGATGCTCTTACCCACCAACTGCACCATGCGCTCCAGGACGGGTTGGCCGAGTAGAGTGCCTCGATAGAACATGTGTGCGAAGCCGGCGGCAGTCTCCAGTTCGGGCAGCATGTCCTGCGCAAGCAACGAACTGTAAGCCTCAGGCCGGCCAGTTGCAATAGCGCTCGCCAGCAAGTCTCCGGAACGAAGCGCATAGTAAATGCCTTCGCCCGTAATCGGATCCACCAGGCCAGCGGCATCGCCAACCATTGCCCACCCAGGGCCGCACCAGGCGGTGTTTCTCAAAGTATGAACTCCCGGCGCAGGGATTACATGCGCAAAGACCTGCGCGCCGAGCAAGGCGAAGCCTTCCTCCGCCAGAAACCCATCGAGCAGGCGGCGCAGTTCGGCGGTAGTTCGGCCTGCGTCGTTTACTTTACCGACTATGCCGGCTGAAAAATGATCCGAACGGGGAAAGGTCCAGATATAGCCTTCCAAGCCATCAATAAAGCGCAACTGCATAACCTCACTACGGCCGGGTAGATAGTATCCGGTGGCGACCATAGTCTCATGGGCACTGAAAGGGTGGGTGAATCGGACCCGGAATGGATTGCGCGCACCCGCGGCGATGACAACATAGCCTGCAGGAATATCCAGGCCGCCGCTGGTGCGAATCCTCCATTTTCCGCCCTCTCCGGTGATAACCACGGCGCGATCGCGAACAATCTCTGCACCGGCGGAGCGGGCACGATCGAGCAGGAGGCCATTCAGAGAACGGCGCGAAAATACCGCTATCTTGCGGGGAAACGGGAAACTCGCGCGGCGACCCGAAGGACTGATAAGTTCGCACGACCTGACCCAATTGCAGTCGCCAACAGCGTCCGCAAGGAAAGGGTATTGATCGAGAGCTTTGGGAGTAACGCCGCCGCCGCAAGGCTTTTCCCAGGCCGGCTTCTCTTCCAGCAGCAGCACCGGGAAGCCGGAACCAGCCAGTTTTTCAGCCGCCAGGGCTCCGGCTGGTCCACCGCCCACAATGGCAATGGTCTTATCCGGCATGGCAGCGCCAGCAAGGTTGAGGAATAGGGAAGCTTACCCGGCTTATGAGATGACCTACGATACTATTTATCTCTCCGCCTTTCGTTCCGCCCAGCTCTGTTTCATTTTTTCCGAGATACGTTTACGCGCGGCGGCACTCATGTGGCGCCCGTTGCCGACCTTTTTCTTACGCTCCGCCCAGTGCTCCTTCATTCGTTCCGAGATGCGCTTGCGCGCAGCAGCGCTCATATGGCGAGCCCCGCCTTTACGGGGCATTCCGGCCCCATCACGGAACGGGGCAGCGATTCCGGACAATGTCTCCAGGGCCACAATTGCCTGGTCAATTCGGTCTCGTTCGGCGCGAAGATCAGCTAGTATTTGACGAGTATCCATGATGTCTCCTAACTATCCAGTGCAGCATAGGTATCCTAGCAACCTTGCACTCTAGCTGCAAGGATGCGGACGCACCCGGCGTAGGGAAAGTTGTCGTCAGATAGTGTAGCTTTAAACTACTGGACTAGACTGTTCTCTTCCCGGCGCAAGTCTCGATCCTGGCTTCCGTCGCCTCGGTTCGAAGATGTTGTAGGCGAGGGAAAAATAAGGCCGTGCGGCAAATCCAGCGAGGCAGGTGACGAGGTTTGGATATTGGCGAGTGCTCTTCGGTGACCATTAGCCTTGCGCACACCTGCTCATGAATAGGACAATTGGGATTCCCGGCATCAGAGGACCCGAACCTGAAGATAGTAAGGAGCCAACTGATATGAGAATAAGCACACTGTTTTTTCTGGCCGCGTTTCTTGTTGCCGGAGTATCGGGCAAAGCACAAACTGCCCCAGCCAGCCTCCCTAGCGAGCCGGGAATGTACGTCGCCAGTGCGCACGGCATGGTCCGAATTCTGGGCCAGAGTGTATCGTTCCAGCGCAGTGGCAGCAGAGGCGTTGCCGTGGCCACGCTGGGCATCAAGGCGCAAAAGGAAAATGTTCAACTGTTGGGGGCGCACGCTCAGACTACCGTGGATAGCAATCCGCAGTTCTATTTCATTCCGGCCAAGCAGGAATCGGAGATGGGAGTCAGCGCCGGCGACCTGATCATGATTCGGGTGGAAGTGGAAGCGGAGCGTCGGCACTTCGAAGTGGGCGCCAAGGGAATAGCCCGCGAAAGCAAAGGGGTTTCGATTACGCACCAGATCCAGATAGCTGCATCGGAAGCCCAACCCGGAGTTTACAAAGTGACGGCAGCCACCGCGCTCGCCAACGGCGAATACGCTTTGTATCTCAACCGCGGCGAACGGTTGCCGGCCTACGTCTACGACTTCTCGGTGGGGTCGGGAGAGAATGTTTCCAGGACGGCTGAGACCGCTCCGGCCTCGGCCACGCCGGCCCGCACCGGAGGCGCGGATAATGGGAAATGCAATCTACAGAGCGTACCCGACGGCGCGGATATTGCAGTGGATGGAAACTTCGGCGGCAATACGCCGTCGGCGCTCGCGCTCGCCGCGGGAAAGCATACGATAACGGTATCGGCAAAAGGCTTTCGAACCTGGGAAAAAGAAATCACGATCAATGCCGGCTCAGAGATTACCCTGAAAGCCACGCTCGAGAAGCAGTAGGCTTGATTACAGCCTTTCCGGCAACCTTGGTGCTAAACCTTTGCCCGGATCAACTCCCACACGGCCTGCACATCATCGCGTGTTGTAGCGAGATTGCCGATGGCCACGCGCAGCACGTAGCGGCCGTTCAATTCAGTGTGGGATATAAACGTTTTGCCGCTGTTGTTGACCCTCTCCAGCAATGCGCGATTCTCGTCGTCGGTGCCCATGTAACGGAAGCACACTACAGACAAAGGCGCCGGAGCCACACGCTCAAACTTCGGGTCGGCATCCACCCAGGAAGCGAATTCCTGCGCCCAGGCGATGTGTGAGCGCAGCAGGCGCTCGATGCCGTCGCGTCCGAAGTAGCGCATCACAAACCAGAGCTTCAATGCCCGAAAGCGGCGGCCCAGCGAAATGCTGTAATCCATCAGGTTGACGGCCCGGGCATCTTCCTGCGACTTGGTCTTCAGGTACTCGGGAACCAGTGAGAAGGCGCGCTTGAGAATATCGGGGCGTCGCGTATAGAACGCGCTCAAATCGGTGGGTGTAAACAGCCACTTGTGCGCATTCAATACCAGTGAGTGTGCCTTTTCGGCGCCCGCCAGGATGCGCCGGTGCTCAGGCAGGATTGCGGCGGGGCCGGCATAAGCGGCATCCACATGCAGCCACAGGTTGTATTGCTCAGCCACCAGGGCAATCTGTTCCACCGGATCAATGCTCGTCGTGGACGTAGTGCCAACCGTGGCCACTACGCAAAATGGCCGCAGTCCGGAGGCATAGTCAGCGGCCACCAGATCGCGCAGATGGTCCGGCCGCATGCGAAACTCGCTGTCGGTTTGCACTTTGCGCACGTTTTTCTGGCCTACTCCGAGCGCTATGGCGCCTTTTTCAACCGACGAGTGTGACTGCTCCGACGTATAGAGCACCAGGTTGTTGCGGCTGCCATGGACACGTGCTTCGGGGTCGGCGAGTTCGCGTGCAGCGGCAATGGCGTGCAGGGTTGCGACCGAGGCCGTGTCGTAAATAAGTCCGAAGAACTCCTCCGGCAGGCCGATCCACTGGCGCAACCATCCCAGAGTAACTTGCTCCAGTTCCGCGAGGGCGGGAGAGGTGAGCCAGTGCAGGCCGACGGTGTTCAGCGCCGCCGCCAGCATGTCTCCCAGAATCGCGGGAGTCGAGCCGGTACAGGCAAAATAGGCCATGAAGCGCGGATGATTCCAGTGAGTAACCGCCGGGATGATCTGTTGTTCGAAGTCGCGCAGCATTACCGCGAAGGACTCTCCGTGCTCCGGCGCAGATTTGGGCAGGGCCGCAATCAAATCACCCGGTCTGATTCTGGGCAGTACGGGATAGCGATCCACGTTCTCCAGGTATTCGGCAATCCACTCCACGGCTTGATGGCCGGCGCGACGAAAATCGTCGATGTACTCCTTCTTGTCTGTGTTCATCAGGGGAAATGCCTTTCTTATTTCTGCGCCGGCGCAGGTACATACTTGTCCAATGGGATTTCGAAGAACATCAATTCCTGGCCGCTATTGTCCTTGATCCCGGTGACATACAGGTGGGCGCCCGCGAGCGGTTCGCTAATGTTCTCAATATCGAAGAACAGGAAACCGGCGTGAGTGCCGTGGGGTTCAACGGCCAGGGCGCGAAATGGCGCTTCATCAATCTCAGCCTGTGCCTGCTTGGAAGGTCCGGCAGTCGGTTTTCTCTTGGGGATGGGGAGCGGTAATGGACCGGTATCATCCGGACGATGCTTTAGATGGGAGAGCCGCCGTTCCAGGTCGTCATCCGTGGCCGGCTGAATTTTGCTGCGATTGGCAGTAACCAGTTCCACTTTCATGCCCGTGAGCGCGATTGGCTGATTGCCATCGTTGGTAACGACGAAGAATACGGGCAGGTAGTCATTTTGGCGCCAGTTGACCTTGAAGATCGCCGCCTTTTCGGGCGTATCGTACGGATCGACGGCGACCGCGACATGCTCGGCGGGATGCTCATCATGCGCCGGGTAGGCAGTGGCCTTGTCTGCGCGTGGCATTACAAAATCTTTCGCGGTAGCAACCAACGCCATACAGGCCAACGCCAAAAGAACGAGCCATTGATTTCGCCGCATGAGGCATTATAAGCAGCAGCAACAAGCCCCAGGCAACCAGCCGTGCGTGGTTGTTAACCAGTTGCGCAAGTACAATTGTTCTGAAATGTTTGCGCGCAAACTTCGGGTGGAGTACGAAACCGGAGGTCAGACACTGCCCGCGCCTCTTAAATGGCTCGATAGTTTTGCCATGCGCAGCTTCACCAATGACCAAATGTTTGACGACACCCTGCCCATTGGCGACGGTCAGATTGAAATCGGCGCGCGCGTGCCGCTTGACCGCCTCAAAGATGCGATGGAAGATTGGTTTCGACGGAAAGGCTACATTGCCAAGGATTCGCATCTGAACATTGTGGAACTGCGGGCTGGCTCGTTTAGCAAGTAGGCAGCAGCGTGGATTACGGAATTACAGCTTGCCTCAATAGCTTGTCATCCTGAGAGAAGCGAAGGATCTATGTAACTTTCTACTGCCCGCAAGGCGCATAGATCATTCGCTTCTCCCAGGATGACAGCGCTCTTTGTCTGGAGCTCTATCAAGACGCCGAACTGATTGTCATAAAATAAATGCGGCGAAAGGGCTTGTTCCAGCCATGAGCACATTTGCCAACTCCCATACCGAAATTGAGGCTCCGGCATTGCCTGACGCCGCAGTGTGGGAACGCTTCCGCCGCTGGGGCTACCTGGAGGCCAGGCTCGACCCGCTCGGCCAGTGGCTCCAGCCCCTGCAGCATCCGGCGTTGCGCATTACGGGCCCGGTCGCTGATGCCGCCCGGCAGATCTATTGCCAATCGATAGGCGTGGAACTCGCCCACATTCCCGACCCCGAGCGCCGGGGATGGATCGCCGAACAGATGGAGGCCGCCGCCCCCCCCGTAGATCGCGAACGCATTCTCGAACGGCTGGTTCGCGCGGATTTGTTCGAGCAGGTCTTGCAGGCGCGGTATCTGGGCACAAAGCGTTTTTCTCTGGAAGGCGTGACCGCGCTGGTGCCGCTTCTGGACGAAATTCTGGCTGGCGCGATCGAGCAGCACGCGGAGCTGGCCATACTCGGGATGAGCCACCGTGGCCGGCTCAACATCATGCAGCAGATCGTCGAGCGCAGCGCCGCGGAAATCTATGCCAACTTTGAGGATGTCGACCCGCGCAGCGTGCTCGGCGGCGCCGACGTGAAATACCACATTGGATCTACCGGCGACTACCACGCACCGGGCGGCGGCGCCCTCCACATCCACCTGGTTTCCAATCCCAGCCATCTGGAGGCCGTGGACCCGGTGGTCATGGGACGCGCGCGGGCCAAGCAAATGCGCCTGTCCGGCAGCCTCGACGAGGCCCAGGGCAAGGTTCTTGCCATCGTCATGCATGGGGATGCTGCCTTTGCGGGGCAGGGAGTGAATGCCGAGACCCTGAATTTTTCCGGCCTGAAGGGATTCGACATCGGCGGCGCCATCCACATCATTGCCAATAACCTTATTGGATTTACCGCAAACCCCACGGAACTCCAGTCCTCGCGGTTTGCCTCTGATGTGGCCAAGCGGCTCGCGATTCCCATATTCCACGTAAATGGGGAAGATCCGGAAGCCGTGGTGCGCGTGGGCCGCATGGCCATCGAGTATCGCTACAACTTCGGGACGGACGTGGTGGTTGACCTGATCGGATATCGCCGCCACGGCCACAGCGAGGTGGACGATCCTTCGATCTCGCAGCCGGTGCTGTATGACAAGATCAAGCGCCATCCCGCGCTCTACGAGATTTATGCGCGGGCGATAGGCGTTGACGCTGCGCCGGTAGTCAGTCGCATTCGTGCCGGGTATGAGTCGGCGCATGCAGACGCTAAAAAGCTCGAGACCCGTCCCATGATGCGCGAGCTGCCGCCGTACTGGTCCAACTACTTCGGCGGCCGGTACAAGCCGGAGTATGACGTCGACACCGGACTTGATGCCGGGGAATTGCACACCATTGCCGAAGGCCTGGTGCGTGTTCCCGAGGACTTTCACGCCCACCCCAAGATCAAGCGCCTGCTGGAAGAGCGCGCGGCCATGGCCGCCGGCAAGCGTCCCGTTGACTATGGCATGGCGGAGGCGCTTGCCTTTGGTGGCCTGGTGCTGAAAGGTACGCCTGTGCGCCTGAGCGGGCAGGATTCCAAGCGGGGCACCTTCAACCAGCGCCATGCCGTGCTGGTCGATACGCAGGACGAGCACGAGTACGTGCCGCTCAGCCACCTTGCGACCGGCCAGGCGCGCTTCGAAGTGTACAGCACCGAGCTTTCCGAAGCGGCCATCATGGGCTTCGAATACGGCTATTCCCGGGACTTTCCCGAGACGCTGACGCTGTGGGAGGCGCAATTCGGCGATTTTGCCAATGGCGCGCAGATCGTCATAGACCAGTTCCTGGCGGCCGGCGAGGACAAGTGGCTGCTGCTCTCGGGGCTGGTGCTGCTGTTGCCCCATGGCTACGAAGGCCAGGGACCGGAGCACTCCAGCGCCCGCATCGAGCGCTACCTGCAGCTCGCCGCCCATGACAATATCCAGATCGCGCAGCCTTCGACCGCGGCCCAGTATTTTCACCTGGTGCGCCGGCAGGCGCTGAGCCCGTGGAGGAAGCCACTGATCGTGTTCACCCCAAAAAGCATGTTGCGCCGTCCGGAGGCCGCCTCGCCGCTGGCGGAATTCAGCCTTCCCCGCTTCCGGAAGGTTCTTCCCGACACCGTGGCCCGCGAAGGCCGGCGCGTCCTGGTGTGTACCGGGAAAATAGGACACGAGCTACAGGTGGAAAGGCAGCGGCGCGAAGGCGAAGCGGCAAAAACCGCCATTATTTTCCTGGAGCAGCTTTACCCGTTTCCCGAGGCGGAATTGGCGGCGGCCCTGCAGCAGCATCCGCAGGCTCGCGAAATCGTTTGGGTGCAGGAGGAACCGGCCAACATGGGTGCGATGTGGCACGTGTTGCCGCGCCTGCGCCGCCTTGCCGGATCAGTGTCCGTTCGCTCGGTTAAGCGCAAGGCCAGCGCCAGCCCGGCGACAGGCTCCGCCAAGGCCCACGAGTTGGAACAAAAAGCGCTGCTGGCGTTGGCGTTTGTGGAATAAGTGGATTGAGAGTGCGAAGACTATCCGCTCAGTTCGGCAGCATGCGCAAGGTGCACGAAATCAAGCAGCGATGGTTGCCGGTAGAATGGCGGACGAGAACTTGGTATGGCTAGAGGAAAAACGACGGGCACGGAATTGCCCCCGACCAGCAGGCGGAATGTCCGGCCATCTCCTGTGCTTCCCGCTGGCTATGCCAAGCTGCTTGCCGAGATCAAGGCTCGTGTGCGCGCGGCACAACTTCGTGCGGCCGTTTCCGTCAACCGCGAGCTAATCCTGCTTTATTGGGATATTGGCAAAATCATTGTGGAGGCGCAAAAGACCAAAGGCTACGGCAAGCAGGTAGTGGAACGACTGGCGGGTGACCTGCGAAAAGAATTTCCCGGTACGGAGGGTTTCTCGCCGCAGAACGTCTGGTTCATGCGCGGGTTTTATCTGGCTTGGTCGGCAATGCCACAAAAACTCTCACAGGCTGTGAGAGAATCCAAGGCCGCAATTCTCTCACAGCCTGTGAGAGAATTGGCTTCGTCCGCTCCGCCGGCATCTATTTCGACATTGCCGTGGGGGCATAATCGGCTGCTGCTGACCAAGCTCAAGGCGCCAGCCATCCGCCTCTGGTATGCCCAAAAGGCGACCGAACATGGATGGTCACGTGCGATCCTCGCGCATCACATAGACGCGCAACTGGATAAACGCGAAGCCAAAGCCGTCACTAACTTTCCACGTACGCTACCGCCATCGCAGTCCGATCTTGCCGAACAAACGCTCAAGGATCCATACAATTTCGATTTCCTCACGCTCGGCAATGACGCGCACGAGCGCGACCTCGAACAGGGTCTGCTCGCCCACATCCAGAAATTCCTGCTCGAACTCGGCGTCGGTTTCGCGTTTGTCGGCCGGCAGTACCACCTGGACATTAGTGGGCAGGACTATTATCTCGACCTCTTGTTCTATCATCTCAAGCTGCGGTGCTACGTAGTGATTGACCTGAAAATGAAGGCTTTCGAGCCGGAGTTCGCGGGCAAGATGAATTTCTATCTGTCAGCAGTGGACGACCACCTTCGTCACCCGGACGACCGACCGTCCATCGGCTTGCTTTTGTGCAGGGAGCGGGATCGCCTAACCGTTGAGTATGCATTGCGCGACTTGAAAAAGCCCATAGGCGTTGCCCAATGGCATACCAGACTCGTTGAATCCCTGCCCAGGAACCTGAAAGGGAGCCTGCCGACTGTGGCGGAAATTGAAGCCGAACTGGACAACGCACACGCAAAAAAAGGTACAAAAGGAAGTGCTGGCGGAGCTTGGACGCAGGAGCGGCAAGACGGCCGAACAATTCCTTCGAGCGCTCATTGAGGGAGAGATCCTGTCGCGACAGCCCTTTAGCGAAATTCTGGAGCCAATTCGCAGCAGCTTTGACGCAAGCGGCATGAGCGAGCATGAACTGGATCAGCTATTGCAAGAAGCGCGGGAAGAGGTTGCGCAGGGAAAGTCTTTCCCAAAGCACGGATGAGCGGACCGTACCAGGCACCCCGCGTCGTATGCGATTGCATGGTCTTCTTGCAGGCGGCCGCGAACCGGAATAGTTCCTCAGCGGGCGTGCTTGATCTCGTAGACCGCCGGGAAATTCGACTATTTGTCGACCACACGGTTCTGGCAGAACTCCGCGATGTTCTAAGCCGTCCGAAGGTCCGCACCCGGCTGGAAGGCATCAACGATGCCACCGTCACCGCACTTTTCCGGCGCTTGGAATCTGGCGCTGAATTTGTGCGGGAGGTGCCGCGAGAGGTCAGGCGAAGAAGAGAGCTTGCAGAAGCAGGTGGTGGAACGGGTGACAGGCGATCTGCGAAAGGATTTCCCGGGCCGGAGGGTTTCTCGCTACAGAATGTCTGGTTCAAGCGCGGGTTTTAGCTGGCATGGTCGGCAACGCCTGGAAAACTCTCAGATCACCCTGATGGCGTGCGCCGGTGGAGCAAGGCGTGCTGGTCCGAGCAAAGTGGAAAGGTCGTGGGGAAAGCCCCCTGACGTCAGTTCCCATTGCTTGGTTTTCGAAAAAGAGCGGGCGCCAAAACCCAATCGTGGCCGCCGCAGGTACATCTATTCAGACTGAAGAGCGGAGGAATCAAGCCATCGGTCACGGGTTTTCTCGCGCTGGCCGAAGTAGCGTCTAAGACCGGATGGCACGCCTTGGATTTAGAAATATTAGGAAGCTTGCGGTCTGTCACTGGTTATTCGAACTACAACGTGGAGAACCGCTCCAAGAGGTCGCGGGAGTCGGCCAATGCCCACTGCCGCTGGAACAGCTTGTGAGCGGCGGCGAGGGGGGCGGGGCTGGGGGATGGGTCACACCGGAAGTATCCGGCGGGGCTAAGAACCAAGCCTGTGGTATGACGGGATTGCGAGTCGGCGGACCGTAGTCACTGATCCAGTTAAGACAGGCTAATCGTTCTTCGGGACAACCTCACCTCAGCTATGAGTGCTTTCGCGGCCATCTCCCACGGCTCCGTCAGCCCCCGCTCGCGTTTCAAATTTTCAGATTTCACCTACAATGAAATCAACGGCCCTGAAATACCAAGTTTGAGGGGTGCTGCCAACTGTGTGGGATTGGGTGTTGCAGAACAAAACGTGGTTGTTCTCCGGGGGCGGGCTCACGGCACTCGCTGTCATTTGGTGGGCTATCAAGAAAATAGTGACCGGCCGAAAGGCATCCGCAAACGGTCTTGTAAACCAACCTCAGGTCAGCATCAACTTGTCACCAACCTTCAATCAATCGAACACACAGACCGCCTCGCTCTCCGAGGAACGGGAAGAAACCGTTCAGCAGCAACAACCAGACATTAGGTTCATCAAGAGTGGTTCCGAATTCGCCCAAAGAATCGGCTCGGGAAAGAAATGCTTCGTCCTGTCTTTCAGGAATGACGGAGCAGTGGACGCAACGAATGTGATCGCCCACATAGCCTATACACGCAGTCCCAGACATTCAATGGTGGTTGATTACGGGGCTTGGATTGAACACGAACCTATCATCAACATTTTTCGCGGCTACACCAAAAGACTGATTTTTGCAGTCTTAGAAGACGGGAAGAATTTTGCGGTCACTGACACCGGCCCATCCAGCAATTACACTGATCCGCGAGTTGAATCCGTTGGCGAGATTGTGCCTGCCAAATGGCAGATGGTTGTGACCCTGAGCGCCGATGACTTTCGCAAGAATTACGTTTTTAATGTCATTGTTAGCGACGGCGGGAATTTGCTGTGCTATCCCGAAGGTACACCGCCCCCGCAACAGATACAAAGCCCCCCAGGCGGCAATATGCTGCCCGCGCGGCCGAATGTCTGCTCCTTGCGCCCAGAGGTAACAACCGTTATGCACGACGCAGAATCGGATGTCTGGTTCGGGGGGAATGGTGTAGGTGCCATAAATGCCGTGCTGCTGCCCTTTTCCAACGAGCCAAGGAACCAAGGCAAGACTGCCGCTGTCACCGGCCTTAAAGCAAGGCTCACCTATTACAAAGGCGACGGTATAGAGATTTTTAAGCGCATTGATTCCGGATGCTGGATTGATACCAGTTGAGCCAGGCGTAGTTTCACCAGCGAATTTCGAGCATAAACGGGCTGTGCCCGGAAGAGTCGGCGGGCAGCATCCAGGGAAGCAGGGTCCTCCTCCCGACCCTTCCGCCCCGAAAGGCAGCACCGGCCTTGGCCGCTCCTGAACAGTAGAACTCGTCGCACGCCAGCTCTCCTGCGTCGTAGCGCCTCCACGCCTCGTTCGCGATAGGCGCCAGCACCATCGGCCACCCGCTCTGCTCGTAATAGGGGTTCAGGAATCTAGGGTCCACGCTGCTCAGAGATGGATAGTCCTCTGCGTCATTCAAGATCCGCTCCCCGAGTTCGGTTCGGTGGCGTTGTCCGCGCGCAGGCCCAGGTAGAGAAATGCAATCGAGGTCCACGCTCGCTTGAAATCTGGCGGCGGCACGGCGCGCAGGGCCTCCTCACTCATGTCAAGCAGCGGCAAGATCCGTGAAGCTGCTTCAGCCTCATTTTGTGGTAATTCGAGCATTGGCGCCTTTCCGTTGAGACGAGTCCATATTCGGAAATCGTTCTTTTTCGCAATGTCCCACGCTGCGTTCCAGAGCTTGGCGTCCTCGTCAGCCGCACCGGGGTCGAGGATGCCAAACGCCTCGAAAGCAGCCTCGGCCATGACCATGTTGGCGTCGCAGAAGTCGTGGGAGTAGCACGCCGACCGGTTCTGCTCGCCGCAGTGGCGCACCACGATATCGTGGGTGTCGGCCGGCTCCAGGTGCCGGTTCAGTAGCTCGGAGAACTTTTTGGCCAATTCTTCCGCGGAGGGCAGCGGTAGAACTTTCGGCAAAGGCGTCTTCATGCCCAACTATTCGGCCCCGCCCTGCCCAAATTAGGCGCAGGAAGTAGAATGAGTCAAACTCCTGGAGGCCAGACAGACCGCCGGGAACGGGAGGCGGCGTATACGCTTTTCACCGCCTCCCGACAATTGCCTGGAGGGCGAGGAGACGTGAGCCTAAGCGGATTTGTCGAATTGCACGAAGTCAAGGAGTGGCTTCGCACAGAGGTTCCAAAACCTCTGTGTCGGCTTCGTGGGGACATCAAAGCAAGCCCGCTGGCCACCGATTTGGGATGGGTGGGTACCGCTTTCGATTATGTCCTCCGGTTCTATGTCCAAAAGCTGAACCCACACGCGAAGGCAAGGCGCTGGGTTGCGGAAGAGGCACAGTCCGACAGCGAGGAGCGCGGCCGTGAAGAAATCAAGAGGGCACGAACCAGACTGCAATCGTACTTATGTCAACCTGGCGAGGGTCCTCCCGTAACGGACTTGGTATATTCCGCTGCAGAACTTGCTCAAATGGATCTCGAGTGGCGGATAGGACGGACCGACAATCTGCCCATTCAACCAACACTGCTGGATGACCTTGGGAATTTGCTTGCAGTCGTCAACCCAAGAGACTTTAGGAC
>JBEKOS010000028.1:0-16859 GCA_049521535.1 Terriglobales bacterium
CGCGCAGCCAGTTCTGTCGAAGTTTCAAATGCCTCGTATGCCAGTTTGCGATCGAGCAGCCGTTGCACATATTCCCGGTAGATCCCGAGGCGCTGACTCTGAAAATAGGGGCCTTGGTCGCCAAGCTGCGTGGCATAGGGATTGGCGGCCTTGGGATCGGGGCCTTCATCCCAATCAATGCCCAGCCAAGCCAGATCCTGCACAATCTTGCGGGTGCTTTCTTCCGAGGAGCGAAGCTGGTCGGTGTCCTCAATGCGGAGAATAAAACGGCCGCCGTGATGTTTGGCGTATGCCCAGTTAAACAGCGCCGTCCGCGCCCCGCCTACATGCAAGTAACCGGTGGGGCTGGGAGCAAAACGCGTAACGATCTGGCCGGATGAGGTATCTGTCATGAGGTTTTGTTGCCATCGCCAAGACTCAGGACGGCTGAGTCAATTTTAGGGGGCGGCGGCTGATTGCGTCTAACGACGGAAGGCGAATCACGCCAGCAACTACCCCGAGCGACGGGGCGTAGAATGGTGTTTTCCGGTAGCACACGTTTCCCGGTCTGGAGCAAACGACGGATATTTCCGACCGAGAATGGAAGGCTACATACTACACCGTCGAGTCTCCAAGTCACGCTAGGCCTGTACGCGGCAAGATCAAAGGAGGGGGCATTCGGCGTTATATTTGGTTTCTATTCTTGGGGTCGCAACTGGTGGCGATTGCTCTTTGCAATACCCGGAGCCCGCTTGTGCTTAAGTGGATGGCTTTCGTTCTACTTGTTCCTGGTACCATCCTTCTTATCTTCGTTGGCAAGTATGCGGCAAGACTTGTAGGCAACACCAGCCTCGAAGCTCTTCTAGTGTTTATGTTTTTTGGCTTCAACGCGTGCTGTTGGGTGCTGGTCTCTCGATACATCGAGAATCGTAGAGTCTTAAAGCAAACTCATGAGACAACTGTGTCTACCTTGAAGCAGGGCTCTACTTTTGCAATTCTGCGAGCGCCTCCAATACTTCCTCGCTGTGCTTGTTGGGACTCACATCCATATATTCTTTCGCAATCTTGCCCTCCGGGTCGATGATGAAAGTGTGTCTGGAGGCGAACTTTGCCAGGCCGACATTTGTCAATGAGCCGTAGGCAGTCGACACTTTATAATCGGTGTCCGCCAGCAACTTGAAGTTGAGGCCCTCCTTGGTGCAGAACTGCTTGTGGGAGTCGGCGCTATCCACGCTAACGCCAAGCACCACGGCATTCTTCTGCTGGTAAAGTGCTTGATCGCGCTGAAAGTTGTGCGCTTCCAAGGTACAGCCGCTGGTAAAGTCCTTGGGGTAAAAATACAGGACCACCCACTTGCCGCGAAAGTCCTTGAGGCTGACGGGCGTTCCTTCCTGCGAAGTTAGCGTGAAATCAGGCGCCATGCTGCCTACCGATGGCGCGGATGCGGCCAGAGCGCGCAAAACGGTAATTCCAACGGCCACAATAAGAAACAGAACGATCACGGCGGCAAACACAATTTTCTGCGTCATCGAATTCACTCCTTCAACGCGAGCCACATCTTCAATTCGTTCATTTTAGATCAGTCGAGGCCTTCCGCTTTCGGCTCCAATACCACCACTGGCACTGCTCGACCGGCAGTTTCGGGTTACGAGCCTGTGCCACGGCAGCGCGGAAGGTATCCAGGACGCAGATGTCCTGGGCTTGCCCGGTTTTCTTGCATAGCCTGCGGTAAAGGGAATCCGGTTCGTGCCGCGCGAGCTCACTAACCGTGCGAATTCCCAACAATTCAAAATCCGTGCGAATAGACTTACCAACGGAAATGAGATCTTCAAGTTTTCGGTTATCCATATCTGCTCCGTGTGGCGCTGGAAGGATTGGACGGGCGGCGCGGGCCAGCGGTTGTCAATCCGGCCCAGGGTGCGCTCGGCCGCTGCAATCGCATTCGCAATTGCAGATTCAGAGGCCGGCGACGGCCTGCCGTCCCAGTTGGCCAGGCTGCGCGCCGCCAGGATGCTGGCGGCAATCGGTAAAACGCGCTTGCGTCCTTCGTCCACCGGAATGAGTCTATCATATTCGCTTTTTATTCGCCAAAGAAATGAATTTCTGCTGGCTTACGCCAGCATGGTCTACGGCCGCTTCCGCGGCAAAGCCGTAAACTGTTGCCGGAGGTCCGCCCATGATTATGCCGGTCGTCTTCTTCGGGCACGGCAATCCAATGAATGCGCTGGCCCAAAATGAGTTCACCAGGGCGTGGGCGGCAACCGGAAGCCAATTGCCGCGCCCGAAGGCAATCCTCAGCATCTCTGCGCACTGGTATGTGCAGGATGCTGCCGTCACCGTGAGCACTGCCCCAAGGACAATTCATGACTTCGGTGGATTTCCTCAGGAGCTATATCAGGTCCAGTATCCGGCGCCCGGAAATCCGGAACTGGCCGCGCGCGTACAACAGTTGCTGGCGCCTATGCCGGTTCGCCGTGACGATCACAGGGGACTGGATCACGGAACCTGGTCGGTGCTGTGCCACGTCTATCCCGGGGCCAATATTTCCATTGTGCAACTCAGCATCGACGAAACCCAGCCGCCATCGTTTCACTTCGAGATCGGAAACCGGCTCGCTCCATTGCGGCAGGAAGGCGTCCTCATTATCGGAAGCGGCAACCTCGTACACAATCTGCATGCCTATGCTTGGGGGCGACAAGCGGTGGAAGCTTACGATTGGGCGGTCGCCTTCGAGCGCCGCGTGATCGAGCTGCTGATGGCCGAAGAACCAAAGCCCCTCATTGCGTACGAGACCAGGCTTGGCAGGGAAGCGGCACTGGCGGTTCCCACCCCGGATCACTACCTGCCACTGCTGTATGTGGTTGGTGCCCGGCAGGCAGCGGAACCGGTTTCATTTCCAGTGAAAGGCGTGGATGGCGGGTCCATATCCATGCTCGCCGTGCGGGTGGGCTGACTCGCAACTGGCGAGGGTTGCGTGGCTGGTTGGGATAACATATCCGCAAGAGGCGAGGAGCTATCGAGCCTCTGTGGCCTCGGCCGGCGCCCAAATGAAACGTCAATCTAGAAGTAACGGCACTGTAACCATCCGGGACATAGCTGGCAAGGCTGGATTTTCTCCCAGCACGGTTTCCATTGTGCTTAATAACGCGCCGCTGGCCCGTTACATTCCGGCAGAGACCAAGGAACGCATACACAAGGTCGCACGCCAGCTAGGGTACCGGCCCAACCAGCTTGCCCGTTCCCTGCGCAGCCAGCGCAACCACACCATCGGGCTGATCGTCTTCAACATCACCGATCCATTCTGCACGCCGATTCTTCACGGAATCGAAACGGCACTCTATCAGGCCTCATATATATCGCTCCTGGCGGATGCGCACAATGATCGCAGCCGGTTCGAGCGGTATCTGGAGATGCTGCTGGAGCGCCGGGTCGAGGGACTGATCGTGGTTGCCAACTGGCTGGTGGTGCAGATTGACCTGCTCGCCGACCTGGAGAACCGGAGCATCCCAACCGCAGTCATCGGCAGGAAATTGAGCTTGGGAGCCGTGAGTTCGGTGATGGTCGATAACGAAGCCGGCGCCCGCATGGCGGTCGAGCATCTTTATTCTCTGGGCCATCGCGAAATCGCCTTCCTTCGCGGTCCCAAGGTGCTGGTGGATACCGGGCAACGCTGGCGTGGCATTCGCTCATTTGCCCAGAGTACCGGTCTGGCGCTGGATCCAAAACTCATCCTCGACCTTCCCAAGTCATTTGACCCCAACGAAGGCTTTGACGCCGGTTTCCGGCTGACGGAAGAGCTCCTGCGGAGAAAGCTCCACTTCACCGCCCTGGTCGCCTTTGACGACGTGACCGCCCTGGGCGCGATGCGTGCACTTACCGTCGCGGGAGTGAAAGTGCCGCAACAGTGCTCGGTGATTGGCTTCGACGATGTTGCGCCCGCCGCACTGTCCTTCCCGCCGCTCACCACGATTCGCCAGCCCATGGAAACCATGGGCGCATGCGCGGTCGGCCTGGTGGCCGATGCAATTGCTGAAAGCCAAACGCTTCCGCTGCATCGTAAACTCGCGCCGGAGCTGGTAGTGCGACAATCTACAACCAAGCCTGCCACGGAATCTCAGTGACAATGGGCAATACAAAAGCGACCAGACAGTTCCGCGCTGCCTTTGCATCTCAGCAGCGTGATTGATCGGCCACTCGGGGCACGGCTATTTTCGGCGTGACACTATTTTCGGCGTGCCTCTTGACAGATGACGAAAAAAAGTTATTAATACGTTTCAATACAGGTGATTTCTGTAGGAGGGCGTCGTCATGTCATTCTCCGCCATGAAGTTTGCCGGCCTGTTCATTTGTATTTGCGGTTGCGTTGGCCTGT
This sequence comes from Terriglobales bacterium, assembly GCA_049521535.1. Classification (GTDB taxonomy): domain Bacteria; phylum Acidobacteriota; class Terriglobia; order Terriglobales; family Acidobacteriaceae; genus CAZUCM01. Next base: position 4,352 of record JBEKOS010000028.1, read on the forward strand.
ATGCCCAGGACTCCGGCTCCATTACCGGCACGGTAAGGGACAACACGGGAGCGGTGATTCCGAAGGCTCAAGTAACGCTTACCAATCTGGGAACCAACCATGCGCGCACCACGGACACCAACGACGCCGGCGAGTACTTGTTTGCGGCGCTCACTCCCGGCGCTTACGACCTGACGGTAACGTCGCATGGATTCGAAAAATTCGAAGCCAAGGACGTTGTTCTTCGCGTCGGACAAAAAGCTCGCGTCAACGTCGCTTTGAAGGTCGGACAAGTAAGCACCGAAATCGCGGTGCAGGGCGAGAGCATGACAGCGGTGGAGACGCAAAGCTCGGATTTGTCTGGAACCGTCACGGCCAAGGAAATCAGTCAGCTCGAGCTGAATGGCCGCAATTTTACGCAACTCGTCACGCTGGTTCCCGGTGTCACCAATCAAACCCACCTCGACGAGGGCGCTGAAGGAGTAAACGGGAATGTCGCGTACAGCATTAATGGCGGCCGCACCGAGTACAACAACTGGGAGGTGGACGGCGGTGACACCATGGACAACGGCAGCAATTCCACGCTGAACGTCTATCCCAGTCTCGATGCCATTCAGGAAGTGCGCGTAATGACTTCGAACTACGGTGCGCAGTACGGCCGTAATGGTTCGGGCACCATCGAAGTGGAAACCAAATCGGGCACGCAAGATTTCCATGGCGACGCTTATGAATACATCCGCAATGAGGCCTTCAACGCACGCAGTTACTTTCCCCAGGGAGCGCCCAAGCCGCCCTACAACAAGAATGACTTTGGCTATACGCTTGGCGGCCCGATTTACATTCCCGGCCACTACAACACGGACAAGCAGAAGACCTTCTTCTTCTGGTCGCAAGAGTGGCGCATTGATCACCAGCCTGGGCAGAGTTTCCTGCAAAACGTCCCATCGAACGCCGAGCGCGGAGTGAACACGCCGGGTTTTGGCAACTTCAACGATGTTTGCCCCGGGCCAGACTGCCCGGTCGTTCCCGCTGCCTTGGCGGGAACAATTAGCTGCCCCGGCTGCATCGCCGGCTCACCCTTTCCGGGGAATATGGTCCCCATTGATCCCAACGGACAGGCCCTGCTGGCGCTGATTCCGGAAGCGAACAGCGTTTTCGGAGGATACCCCGCCTACAGCGCAATCCCGAACCAGACGACTAACTGGGGCCAGGAATTGCTGCGGGTCGACCACAACATAAACAGCAAGCTGCTGGCAACCTTTCGCTACATCCACGATGCTTATAGCAGCACCTCCCCGCAGGTGCTTTTCTACGGCAACGCGTTTCCAACGGTGCAGACCTCCATCCAGACTCCCGGAACCAGTGTGGTGGCCAAACTGGTGGCTACGCCGTCCTCAACGCTGGTCAATGAATTCATGGCCAGCTATACCACCGATCACCTGATCCTCTCCCCCATCGGCAGCGGACAACGTCCCGCGAATCTGACCATGACAGGGATTTTCGACAATGGATTCGGCGGATTGCTGCCCGCGATCCAGCTTCTTGGCGGCAACGCATACGGCGGTGGATTTACCGAAGACACCGGACCCTACAGCGTCAACGGCTGGGAGAATGCCAATCCGACCTATACGCTGCGCGACAACGTAAGCAAGATCATTGGCAAGCACAACTTCCAGACCGGTGCCTATGTGGTCTTCGCCCAGAAGAATGAGCCCAATTCAGCCGATACCCAGGGCTACTTGACTTTCAGCAACAGTTCTTCCGTGACCACCGGCAATCCATTCGCCGACCTGCTGCTGGGACAGATTGGCTCGTACCAGCAAACCAACGCGGAGATCAGGTACCACAATCGTTATCGGATCTTGGAGCCGTATATCCAGGACGACTGGCACATTCGGCCACGATTGACGTTGAATCTCGGCGTGCGTTTGAGCCTGTTCGGAACTTACCGCGATATTTCGCACCAGACTTACAATTGGGAAGCCAGCGCCTACAACCCGGCCACCGCCCCGGAGATCGATGTCACCGGCAGCATTACCGGCCAGGCGGGCGCGCTGGTTCCAGGAGTGGGTAACCCCTTTGATGGTTTGGTGCAATGCGGAGTGAATGGCGCCCCAGCCGGCTGCATGACCAATCACTGGTTTAACCCGGCGCCACGCGTTGGCTTTGCTTATGATCTTTTTGGCGATGGCAAGACTTCGCTGCGCGCCGCCTACGGCATCTTCTATGAACACACCAACGGAAATGAGGCCAACACCGAAGGGCTGGAAGGCTCGCCGCCGCTGATTCAATCCCCCACGCAATACAACATCGTTGGGTATAACAACATTGGCGGCTCCGCCGCGGGAACGCCGCTGCTTTTTCCCCTTCAGGTTACCTCGATCCCGACGCATGCAGTATGGCCATACGTTCAGCAATGGCATTTGGACATTCAACACGAGTTCATAAAAAACACGATCGCCACCGTATCGTATGTAGGCACAAAAGGCACCCACCTGACACTATTGCGCGATATCAACCAGATTCACCCGCTACCGGCTTCCGAGAACCCTTTTGCTCCGGGCACCACTTTTCCGGCGGCCTGCTCGATTCCGGTCACGGGGCCGGCGGCAATCAACCAGGCGGTGGCTTGCGGCGCCGATCCCGATCCCTATCGCCCGTATGTTGGCTTCGGCAGCATTGAATTCCTCGGTCTCGATGCGAACTCGAGCTACAACGCCTTACAAGCGTCGGTCCGCCGCACCGTCGGCGCCCTGCAAATAAATGCCGCTTATACCTACAGCCACGCCATCGATAACTCATCCGACCGCTACGACGGCTCACTCGTCAATTCCTACGACCTGGAGAGCGGGCGCGCCAGTTCCGATTTTGACGAACGGCATGTTTTCAGTTTGTCTTATGTGTACGACCTGCCTTTTTTCAAGTCTGCGGGGCTCGTGCATAACTTTTTCGGAGGATGGCAGTATTCGGGCATTGTCAGCTTCCAGACGGGCACTCCATTCAGCGTGATCAACACGAACTTTGCGGACAACGCCGGCGTAGGCGAGAATACCAGCTCGTTTCCCGGTTCCTATGCCGACGTAGTAGGAAATCCCTACGCGCCGAGCAGCGCCTGCCCGAGCGCTGTGCCGGATGGCTTGCCTTACATATACAACCCATGCGCATTTCAGCAGCCTACTGCACTTACCTTCGGCGACTCAGGGCGCAACTTCCTTCGCAACCCGAGCCGCACGAATTTCGATATGGCGCTTTTCAAGCACATTCCGGTCAAAGACCGGGCAGCGTTTGAGTTTCGCGCCGAGGCGTTCAACATTTTCAATCAGACCGAATGGGAGGCGCCAACGGGTTCGGGTGTCGGCTCGACCGGAGCGCCATCGGCGCTGGCAAACTTTGTCGGCGCGAGCGGTTTTCTGCAGCCCGTGTCTTCTTTTCGCGGTCGCACGATCCAGTTTGGCCTGAAACTTCTGTTTTAACGCAGTTTGACTTAAACCTATGCAGTTGATTCGCGTTACCTTTTTCGCCTTGGTTATCCTCACTTGCGCACCGTGCTTTGCCGCGCCTGACGCGGCCCGTACTGCGCTGCATGATGGCTGGATGGTGCAGTCCTCGTGTAAGGCGTTGGAAGCCGGCAAGGTCATTTCGACCGCCGGATTTCACCCTCAGGGATGGTACAAAGCATCCGTGCCGTCGACAGTCCTTGCCGCTCAGGTTGCCTCGGGTGAGTTTCCCGACCCATACTTCGGGATGAATTTGCGGAAAATACCCGGCACCTCCTATCCCATAGGCGGCATGTTCTCCATTCTGCCGATGCCGGCAGACAGCCCGTACGCTTGTTCCTGGTGGTATCGAACCACCTTCTCACTGCCGTCAGGCTTTGCTCACCGCACCGTCTGGCTGCACTTTGGCGGAATCAATTATCGCGCCAACATCTGGCTGAACGGGCACAAGCTCGCCGGCTCAGATGAATTGGCTGGAGCATACCGGATATACGAATTTGACGCCACCGAACTGATAGCTACCGGGAAGAACGCCTTGGCCGTGGAAGCATTCGCTCCCTCCGAAACCGACCTGGCCATCAATTGGTGGGACTGGAACCCCACTCCGCCGGACAAGAACATGGGGCTCTGGGGGGAAGTCTACATGACCTCGAGCGGAGCAGTAAGCGTGCGTCACCCGCAGGTGGTTACACACTTTTCTGACTCATCGCTGCAAATGGCAAGGCTTACGGTCATGGCAGAACTGCATAATTCATCCGGCCAAACCGTTTCGGGCTTTATGGAAGCGGTGGTGGATAGGGCCCGCCTCAGCCAGCCGGTAACGCTCCAGCCCGGCGAGACGCGCTCGGTCAGCTTCACTGCAGACCAGTTTCCGCAACTCCTGGTCAAAAATCCGCGCTTATGGTGGCCCGCGGGAATGGGCCAGCCGTATCTGCATCCCGCTTCCGTGCGGTTTCTGATCGGCTCCTCCATGTCCGACGAGCAGCCTTTCCGCTTCGGCATTCGTGAAGTCACTTCCGAGCTGACGGACAAGGGCTATCGACTGTTTCGCGTGAACGGCCGAAAACTACTGATTCGCGGTGGCGGCTGGGCGCCCGACATGCTTTTGCGCCAATCGTCCCAGCGGCTGAAGGACGAGTTCGCCTATGTGCTTGGCATGAACTTGAACACCATACGGTTGGAAGGGAAGATGGAGACCGACGAGTTCTTCGACCTGGCTGACCAATACGGCGTGCTGGTTATGGCGGGATGGTGCTGCTGCGACATTTGGGAGGAATGGGACAAGTGGCCGCCACAAAATGTGGAGATCGCCGCCAACTCCCTGCGCGAGCAGATTCTCAGGATGCGCAGCCATCCCAGCCTGCTGGCCTGGCTGAACGCCAGTGACAACCCACCGCCGCCGCGCGTGGAACAGGCCTACATCGACGTGCTAAAGAGCGCGGCTTGGCCCAATCCTTCTCTCTCCTCTGCCTCTGACGCTTCCACGCCCCTCACCGGGGCGTCAGGCGTTAAGATGACCGGACCCTACGATTACGAGCCGCCCTCGTATTGGCTCACCGATCACAAATATGGCGGCGCTTATGGCTTCAACACGGAAACCAGTCCCGGTCCCGCAGTCCCGGTGGAGCAATCGTTGCGAAAATTCATTCCTGCAGATCGTCTCTGGCCGGCGAAGGACAACCCGGTCTGGCAATACCATGCAGGCGGCGAGCGCTTTCAGAACCTGGATATCTTCACCGAGGCTATGAACGCCACGTATGGGTCGCCCAGTGATCTTCGTGACTATGGCGTTAAGGCTCAGGCAATGGCCTACGACGGCGAGCGTGCCATGTTTGAGGCTTATGGGCGCAACAAGTACACCTCGACGGGAGTCATCCAGTGGATGCTCAATAATGCCTGGCCGTCGATGATCTGGCACCTCTACGACTACTACCTGCAGCCGGCCGGCGGGTACTTTGGAACCAGAAAAGCCAACGAGCCACTGCATGTGCAATATTCCTACGATGATCGAAGCGTGGTAGCCGTCAATAGCACGCTTGAGCCGGCGCGCGGTCTTATCGTGATGGCCAGCGCTTATGACTTCGACCTGAATGAACTCTGGAGCCGGAAATCCAGTCTTGATCTGGATCCTGACGGCGTGACGACGGCCTTCGCCGTACCGCCACTGGCGCGCGAAGATCCGGCGGTGTACTTTATCCGGCTCAAATTGCTTGACTCTGCCGGCAAGGTCCTCAGCTCCAACTTCTATTGGTTGCCCGCAAAGCCGGCAACTATCGCTTTTGACCGTACTACAGACACTAACTTCACGCCCATCGCCGTTCAGGAGGATATGACCATGCTCAACCGGCTGCCGCAGGTCCGTCTTGAGGCGAAGGGCAGCATACATCGCGGGCCAGCGGGTTACGAGGTAGTGGTGACGGTTTCCAATCCCACGAAAAACCTCGCATTTCAAGTTCACGCGGAGATCCAGTCCGGCGGTCTAGAGGTCCTTCCGGTGCTCTGGGACGACAACTATTTGGAGTTGATGCCCGGCGAATCGCGGCTTCTTACTGCACGCTATTCCCATGCGGACGCATTAGGCAGGCATGCCAGCTTGCACGTCGATGGGTGGAACATTGAACCGGCGACGATCGAGCTTTCACTTAAGTAAGGAAGTATGCTGCATGCGAAAAACACCGCTGCGGAACCATTCATGCTGCGGGAAATCTATGCCCAGCCCCAGGCCATTCTGCAAACCGTACAACAACACCTACAGGAAGATCAGATTTTTCCGGGAGAGTTGCAAAACGTCGAAGGCGCGCTGATGAGCTTCAGCAAGCTCATTATCGCCGCCAGCGGCTCCAGTCGCCACGCCGGACTCGCCGGCGAAATCATGATCGAGGACCTTTCGGGTATCCCGGTTGATGTGGAATACGCCAGCGAGTACTGCTACCGCTCGACGCATGCAGGCACGGACCCTGTCGTGATGCTGGTTACACAGTCCGGCGAAACCGCCGACACCATTGCGGCACAGCGCGAAGCCCTCTCGCGGGGTGCCCGGACGATTGCCATCTGCAATGTGGAGGATTCCACCATCGCACGCGAAGCCGGCGCTGCTTTGCTCACCTGCGCCGGGACTGAAGTTGCCGTTCCCGCCACCAAGAGTTTTGCGGCGCAGTTGGCAGTGTTGTACCTGTTTGCGCTCTTTCTCGCCCGCAAGTGCGGCCGCGTGACCTCGGAAATTCTCCGCCTCCACCTGCGGCGATTGCTCGATCTGCCCGCTGCGATGAGCCGGGCGCTGCCGGAATGGGACGCGCAATCCGCCGAATGCGCAGCCCGCTGCCACGCGGCACGGGATTTCTTGTTTCTGGGACGCGGCGTTCATTGCGCCATTGCCCGCGAGGGTGCGCTCAAGCTCAAAGAAGTGTCCTACGCTCATGCGGAGGGCTATCCCACGGGAGAATTGCTCCACGGCCCGCAGGCATTGGTGACGGATGGCTGCCCGCTGGTGGCATTGGTGACGCGCGATGACGACGATCCCGACTCGGGGTTGCGCTACCACAAGAGCCTGAGCATATTGCGCCAGGCGAAATCCAGGGGATGCAAACTGATCGCGGTCGCCAGCGCCGGAGACCGCGAAGTGGAAAGCTTCGCCGACTGGGTATTCTTTGTGCCGCCTGCATGCGAGTTGCTGCTGCCCGTGCTCGAGGTCGTGCCCTTGCAGTTGCTCGCCTGCCATATCGGAATACGCAACGGTTGCGATGTGGATAACCCTCGCAACTTGGTCAAGTCGGTTAAACAGAGCTAACAGGGATTGAAACGGGACTGCTCAGAGCAGCAGATGACCACCAGCGCCAACCCGGGATCAGCAACTGCCGCCGGAAATCGCCTGCGGCGCAGCCTCACTCTCTGGGACCTGATCCTTTACGGCATCATCGTGATTCAGCCCACCGCGCCGATGTCCGTTTATGGTGTTTTAAGCGATCGCGGACGCGGCCACGTGGTCACCACGATCCTGCTGGCGATGGTGGCGATGCTGTTTACCGCCATCAGCTATGGCCGCATGGCGCGCGCTTATCCCAGCGCCGGTTCCGCCTTCACCTACGTCGGCCAGGAGATCAATCCTGCGCTCGGCTACGTCACCGGATGGAGCATGGTCATGGACTACATGCTCAATCCCATGATCTGCATTATCTGGTGCAGCCAGCAGGCGCATGACTTTGCGCCGGGAGCGCCGTACTGGGCGTGGGCGGTTTTCTTTGCGGCGGTATTTACCGGACTGAACCTCCAGGGGGTCAAGACTTCCGCCCGCGTGAATGCCGTATTGGCGGTGGCGATGGGCGTGGTGATCACCGTTTTCTTTGTCGCCGCCGCCCGCTATGTTTTCGGACACCCGCACGACAGCGCCGGATTTTTCACTCGGCCGTTTTATGATCCGCAGACGTTCAACGCCCGGGCCGTGCTGGGAGGCACCTCCATTGCAGTGCTCACCTACATCGGCTTCGATGGCATTTCCACTCTGTCGGAAGAAGCCAGGAATCCGCGGCGCAACATCCTGCTTGCCACCGTGCTCACCTGCGTCGTAATCGGCTTCTTGTCCGCGCTGGAGGTGTATGCCGCCCAATTGATCTGGCCGGCCTCGCGCAGTTTTCCCAACGTGGATACCGCCTTCGTGCACGTTTCCGGGCTCGCTTGGCATCCGTTGTTTGCCGTTGTCGGGTTCACTTTGCTGGTGGCTAATTTCGGCTCCGGCATGGGGACGCAGTTGGGAGCTGCCCGCCTGCTCTTTGGCATGGGCCGAAGCAACGCCTTGCCCCGGTCCTTTTTCGGCGTCGTCGATCGCAAACGCCATGTGCCGCGAAATAACGTGATCTTTGTGGGGGCAGTCGCGCTGCTCGGAGCGTTCGTTTTGAGCTACGGGCTGGGCGCGGAAATGCTTAACTTCGGGGCGTTGATTGCCTTCATGGGAGTCAATGCAGCCGCTTTCATCCGCTATTACGTACGCAGCGACGACAAGAGGCTCGCGAATCTCATTCCCCCGGTAATCGGCTTTCTTGTCTGCCTGTTGTTATGGCTGAATCTGAGCACGCCGGCCATGATTGCCGGCGCCATATGGATGGCGGCGGGCATTGCGTTTGGCGCGTGGAAGACGCGCGGTTTTCGCAGCGACCTGGTGGATTTTGAATTACCCGCGGAGTAAGTCGGGTGGAAGCACCGGGCTTTAGCCTGGTGAACAGGAAGGGTGGCCGAAGAATCTATGCAACTGGGTGCAAATGCAGAGATTCTTCGCCCACGCCAAATCGCGCGCGAAAAACCCGTCCGCGCGGATTTGGCGGGGCTCAGAATGACAATGTTCGGCCTTTGGGCTGAAATTGAAGTTCTTACACACGCTCTTTAGGCCCGGCTGAGAAATAACGGGAGGACCCAAATTTGCTTCCGACGAAGACTAACGCGAGCGCGAATCCCGCCTCTATTGCCCTCGGCGTGGACATAGGCGGCACCAAAGTCGCCTCCGGCCTGGTGAATTCCCGCGGCGAGATTCTCTTCAAGACGCGCGTTCCCATGAAGGCGACGGGGACCGCCGAAGAAGCGATGCAATCCGTCCATGAAGCCATCCGTGGCGCCCTGAACGAAGAATTCAAAAATGGCCGCCAGGTGACTGCCATCGGTGTAGCCTCGCCGGGTCCACTTGATCTTCCCGCGGGCATCGTGCTGCAAACGCCGAACCTGCCGTGCTGGCAGAATTTTCCGTTAGGCGACCGCGTGAGGCGCGAGTATGGCCTGCCAGTATTCGTCGACAACGATGCCAACGCGGCCGGACTGGCGGAGGCGCGCTGGGGAGCAGGCGCGGGCTTCAATTCTGTCTTCTACGCGACCATCGGCACCGGCATCGGCACGGCCATTGTTCTGAATCAGCGCCTTTATTATGGGCGCACCGGCACGGCGGCGGAAGGCGGGCACATTACCATCGACTATCGCGGCCCGTGCCACTGCGGCTGCGGAAAACGCGGCTGCGTGGAAAGCATTGCTTCGGGCACCGGCATTGCGCGCCGCGCTCGCGAATGCGTGCAGTCCGTCGCTGCGTCGCCGCTCCTGGCGATGGCCGGCGGCGACCCTGCGGCCATCACTGCGGAGACCGTGACCCGGGGCTGGCGAACCGGTGACCCGCTGTCTACGGAGATCATCTGCGAGACCATGCACGCCTTAACCGCTTGGTTTGGCAACATCGTTGACCTGCTGGAGCCCGACGTGATCGTCGTTGGAGGGGGGCTGGGCGCAGTGGTCGGCGAATGGTTCGAGTACATTCGCGAACACCTGCCCGAATGGTCCATCAATTCCCGCTGCCAGGAGATCCCATTCGTGCAGGCCAAATATGGGGTCGATGCCGGTATCGCCGGAGCGGCAGCCTTGTGCTTTCCGATTGGCTAATCGGGTGATTTGGCAATTGAGAAATTGAGCAATTGGGAATGCCCGCCTAACTTCTTCTCCCTTCAATTACCCGATTCCTCATTTTCCCAATTACTCAATCTTCGAGTATCACCTGCGCAATCGCGTGCTCGGCCGTGTGCGTCAGCGATACGAATGCACGCTTTACTCCTAGTGCCGCGGCAAATTCTCCGGCGCGCCCGGTGAACGCTAACCTCGGCTGGCCGCTCGGCTCGCGCTGCACTTCCACGTCCCGCCATGTCACGCCACGGCGCCATCCCGTGCCGATCGCCTTCATTCCGGCTTCCTTGGCGGCAAAACGGGCGGCATAGCGCTCATCACGGTTGATCTTGGAATCACAGTAACGGATCTCCGCTGGCGTGAAAACGCGATGCAGGAACCGCTCGCCAAACCGGTCGATGGACGCCGCGATACGCTTCACTTCGATGATGTCAATCCCGATGCCGACGATCATACGTGGTCCCCAAGAGCGACCGGCGAACGGCTTTTCCCTGCCGCAGCCAATTCTCACAGCGAAGTTCCTTGATCCGGGAAAACTCCCGCTCGTTGTTGGTTACGACGGTGAGGCCGAATGCGATGGCCTGCGCGGCGATGAGCATGTCGTTACCACCAATGACCTGACCAGCTTGCTCCAGGCGGGCGCGGAGAGCGCCATACACACGGTCGGCGGGCGCCCCAAATGGCAATACCTCAACTACGTCGAGCACCGCCTCCAATTGGGCCGTGAGCCGCGTTGACGCCTTCTTTGCTGCACCGTAGCGCAATTCCGACGCCACAATAATGCTGGTGACCACTAGCGCCTCACCAACCATCCGAATGTGCTGCGCCACGCTACCCTGTGGGTTTCGAATGAGGTCGGAAACGATATTGGTATCAAGCAGGTAGCGCATCAAAGCTCGACCTGGTCAAGGCCCAAGTCTCGAATGGGCGGAAATTCTTCGGCGAGCGGCTTAAGTTTGGTGAGCACCGCCAGAAGGGACTTCGGCGGAGCAGCCTCGATAATCAACCGTTCGCCCTCCTTGCGCATGACCGCGTCCTCGCCGGAGAGCTCAAACTCTCGAGGAATTCGCACTGCCTGGTTTCTGCCGTTCTTGAAAATTCGAACGCGTCGTTCGCGGATAGCAGCCGTCCTTGTTGGCATATGCCTTAGCCTATGCTGAATCGAGTTCCGAGTCAACTTCAATTTATCCGGCCACGGAAAGCCTGCCGACGCCACGTGATCCAATAAACTCACAGGGACAATGCTTTTCATCCGCGCTTACCCGCCTGAATCTGCGGCGGCGAGCGGCAGTGTTCCGCCATCATAAATTACACGCCCGCCCTCAATCCTCGCCTCCGGTGTCATCTTATGGGGCTTGGCTGCGCCGGTATCTCGAATGTGCAACACCGTTTGACCGTGCGCTGCCAGGTAGTCGGAAACCAGCATGCGATGGCAGTGCCAGTACACCTGCGCCTCGGCGCACATGATCGCCGTGGGCGCTTCCGCAGCAATTTGCGACAGGTCCTTGATCGCGGCAGCAAACGCCTCGGTAAGCATGTAATCAGCGTAGTTCCGGAATGCCGGGCTGTGCAGCGCAATGTTGGGGGACTCCTCTGTCGTACGAAGCTGGCGTCGCCGCCCGCCCAACGCGCGCATCCACAGGTATTGAATGCCGGCTCGCGGCAATGTCGCCTCCAGCGCCTCGTGTCGTATGGCTTCTTCTTCCTTCATGAAGGGCGGATGCTGGGGGCCTTGGAACCACGGCATCCGCCGGGAGGCCGGATATGCCCTAATGTCAACCAGGGTTCGGATTTCATGTGCCCTTAGGGTTTCTATCAGCTCCTCAAGGGTGCGCGTGGAGTGCCCGATAGTGAAGATGGTTGGCAATGCGATTGGGGCTATTCGATTGATATATCAATCGTTTGTACTGCGGGAAAGCGCGGCCGCAATCGCCGCGTCCTGCTCCTCAAACACCGTCCTCAAATCGAGCAGCACCCGCCCGTCTTCAACCCGCGCCATGATGGGCGGATCGTTCGCGCGCAAGCGGGCAGCCAGTTGGTCGGCGGTGACACCCGCGCCACGGACGGCGATAAGCTTGGTAGGTAGCACGGCTCGCGGCGCTGATCCGCCGCCGACGAGCGACTCGCCATCGACTAACTCGCAGGAAATGCCCGGTGGCTGAATCTTGGTCACCTGCGCAGCGCGTTCCGCGACAGCTTTCACTCCCAGGCGCATGAACCGTAGCGCGGGAATGCCGTCGAAATCCTGGCGAATGTAGTCCAGGAGCGTGGCTTCCAGCGCCGCATAGGTCAGCTTGTCGACACGTAATGCCCGGAATAGAGGGTTTTGGCGAATTCGGGCGATGACCTCCCGGTGGCCGCTCAACATGCCCGCCTGCGGCCCTCCCAGCAACTTGTCGCCGCTATAGGTGACCACGTCCACTCCGGCGCGCAGGCTATGGGCGACCTCAGGCTCGCCCTCGATGCCCACCGAGCGCAGGTCGAAAAGGGCGCCGCTGCCCAGGTCTTCCATCACGGGAATTTGACGCTTGCGTCCCAGTGAGACCAACTCCTCCAATGAAGGCTGCTCGATAAATCCGAGCATTTGAAAATTCGACCGGTGCACT
>JBEKOS010000029.1:0-16744 GCA_049521535.1 Terriglobales bacterium
GCGCCGCGGTCGCCTCAACTACCTGCGCCAGGAAGAAGTCGCCAGTGGTGCGTCCTCGGTTGATCAGGAGAGGTCGAGTGCCACGGCCAACGTCAGACGCCAAATGCCGGTCAACCTTGACATGAAATATTGGCGGCGTGGACTGTTTTGGCGGTCTTAATGAATACAAAGCAGTTATCGCATTTTTCCTTGGCGGTCTAGTCTGGCGGTCTGGGCGGCCTGGGGCGGCCTTTAACGACGGAAGTAATCAGCCGTGCGGGAGCTGTCATCAGTTGTCAGCCACCAGTCGTCAGTCAGTCAGACAAGGACAGTCGCCGACGCCAAAAAATAGGGCTGGCCCTCTGGCCCTCTTGGAACTGTTGATGATTACAAACAACTTACGCTGAAAAAATGGCTTGGCACACTGGGCCAACCTGCTCCAGGGCTTGGCCCTCTTGAAGATTCGAAAGGCGTTAGCCATGCGGAAACTGCCAGATGTCAATCGTCGATGGCGAATTTTCAGCCAAAAACGGTGTTTCTGTCCGTGCCATCGCGCCAGCCGAGCGTCGGGGTGAAGACCTACGGTGACTCATGTTGAGCTCCTTGAGCCCCTTGAGCTCCTTGAAAATTCGTGAAGATTCCAAAAGAGTTAAGTGCGAAAACAACAGGCTCATCAAGAAGCTCACGTGAGCCCCTTGATGAGCTCCTTAGACTTGAGGGTGAAACTCGGGGAAAGCGATAAGGTGAAAAATGATGACTTCCGGGAAATGCAGAAATGCGATGAACGTCTTGATAGCCTTGAACGCCTTTAAGAATCCATTGAACTTACGACGGTTGCCGGATGATTGCCTTCAAAGAAGAATGATCATCTTCGGCGATCATCTTCAAACCCAAGATCGTCTTCGAAGCTGAGCGGGCGCGGCTGGTGACGTCAAAAGCCGTGTACGCCAGAAGCGAAAAAATTGGTTGGCAATGTGGCAGCCTTAGCAACCTTAAGTTTGAAGGCGGTGTTATTGGCCCTGGAAATAATGCTTTACGGGAGCTCGTTAAGGTTGCCAAGCCGCTGGGTCTTTGGCAACCTTGCCCGGCCACCGATCTAGCTACAGAGGAAAGATGCTTTACTCAAATGGAATCTCTACCTCGTTGTAGCTTGCCGGCGTGGCTGCATTCACCGCGGCGGCAACCTTCTCAACGTGGCGCCGCAAGATTGGCCATTGCTGGTTGCCGATTACCACAAATGCGAGCTTGCGGTCTTTCAAGTTCTGCTGATAGCGCATGTTCTTGTCGGTTGTCAGGAGAACGTCGAATCCGGCCGCCTCGGCAGCGGCGATCAGTTCGCCATTAAGAAGTCGATCCCATCCGCGTTCAATTGCTTCGACAATGACGTGACCCTTAAGGGCAGATCTAAGCGGGGCAGGTGTGCCGTTATCGAAGGGGATGAGCATCGGTCACCTGAGATTGCAGCGGGACGGGAGGAGGGTCCAGACTACGGGCCGCAAATTCGATTACCGCGAGAACCTGCTCATGCGACAAATGGAACCATTCCATAATTTCGCTGATCGAGGCCCCAACCTCCAAATTGTCGAAGACAACGGAAACCGGTGTCCGCGTATCCCGGAACACCCAGGCGCCAGAACGCTTTCCGGGAACGCTTTCCACGGCGGGGCAGCGGGACCAATCGAGGCTTGTCATGCGCATGACCTCACTTGATGGTAACTGGTGATGCGGTTCATATCAATGATCGGGCGGCCCCTTCGCGCTTCGGCTGCAACGTGCCCAATCTTCGATGAAAAGGGAGCAGCACGCGGCATGCGCCGACGGTCACACCGCTTTTTCGTTCATGTTCCACTGGATGGCCCGCTGCATCAGCTCGCGGGCGCTGCGCAGCGACAGCTTTTCCTTGATGTGGGCCTGGTAGGATTCGACAGTTTTTATGCTCAGGTGCAGTGCTTCGGCAATCTGGCGGGTTCCCTGCCCCTCGCCAATCATGCGAAAGACCTCCAGTTCGCGGTCGCTAAGATCGGCAATCGAAGAGTTGCGCAGCGTGCCGGAGCCGGTGATGTAGTGCTTGAGCATCCGGTTAGCGATGCGGTCGCTCACATAGATCTCGCCGCCGAGGATGCGGCGCACGGCGACCAGCACCTTCTCCGCGGCCTCCTGCTTCATGATGTAGCCGTTGGCGCCGGCGCGGAGGGCGCGCTCGGCGTAGATCAGCTCGTCGTGCATCGAGAGGATGAGCACCGGCAGCGCGGGATGCGTGGTGCGGAGGTTCTTCAGCAAGTCGATGCCATCGGGGCCGTTGAGCGAGATGTCAAGGATGAGAACGTCGGGATGCGACGAGGCCAGCACGTGCATCGCGCCCATCGCTTCTTCGGCTTCGCCGCAGACCACCAGATCGGGCTCGCGGTTGATCATCAGCGCCAGCCCCTGGCGCACGATGGGATGGTCGTCCACCACCAGAACTCGTTTCCTGGCGGCCGAGTTTGGCGATTTGCCGGTCACGCTCATAGCGGATTAACCACGGCTTTAGACGGATTCAAGCGGATTCAACTCCAGCGCTACCGCCTTCTTCTTCACTGCTGACCGGGAACAGGCAGGTCACCATGGTTCCACCGGTGGGGACAGCCTGCACTTCGAGCGAGCCTCCGGCCATGCGCGCGCGGTAGTTCATCAGGTGAAGTCCCATGCCTTTATTTTCGGGCGCCGGCGCAGTGATGCCGCAACCGTCGTCCCAGACGGAAAGCGCCGCCTGGCGGTGGTCGGCAGCCAGACGGATGACAACCTGGCGCGGATGACCGTGCTTGACGGCGTTGTTCACCGCCTCGCGGGCGATGTAGTAAAGATGCGTCGCCACGGTGTCGTCCCGGATCAGCACCGGCGTGAGGCATTGGAACCGGCAGTTGACGCCGAACAGGTCTTCCACTTCCTCCGCCCACTGCTGTAGCGCCGACATCAACCCCTGCGCGTCCGACAAGACCGGCAGCAGGCCGTGCGCCAGTTCGCGCGTCTTGTGGATGGCTTCATTCACCAGGTTCACGATCTTGGCGGCATCGCACGCCTCAGGCAGGCCCTGCTCCGCCAGTTTCTGTTCCTGCACCTTGCTCATGAAGGCGATGCCGGTCAGGTGCTGGCCCAGACCGTCGTGCAGGTCCTGGCCGATGCGCCGCTGCTCGCGGGCGCTGATTTCCAGGATCGCCTTCTCCAGATTCTTGCGGTCGGAAATGTCGCGAATGGCGCTGGAAATCAGCACGCCCTCCTCGGTCTCCAGAGGGCTCAGGCTGATTTCGACGGGAAATTCATGGCCGTCCTGGTGCAGGCCGTAAAGTTCCGCCCCGGCGCCCATGGGACGCACGCGCGGCTCGGCGACAAAATGCTCGCGGTGCCCCGAGTGCCGCTGCCGCAGGCGCGCCGGAACCAGCAGTTCGAGCGGTTGGCCCAGAAGCTCCTCGCGCCCGAATCCGAAGAGCTTTTCCACCTGGGCGTTGACGAGGACAATCCGACCATCGCGATTGACAACGACCACGGCGTCGGGCGCCGCCTCCAGCAGCCCGCGGAACTTGGCCTCCGCCCGCCGCCGCTCGGTGACGTCAATGCCGGAGGCGATGATGCAGGCGCCGGCGCCATCGCCACCGGGCAGGACAGTGGTGGTCCAGGCAAGAATTCGCTGCCGGCCGTCGCGGCTCACCCAGCGGCTCTCGTGCTCGTGCGGCCCGTGGTCAGCTCGTGCCTCGTGGATGGAAGTACGGAAGCGTTCGACGTCCTCCGGCAGAAGGAACAGGTCCCAGATGACCCTGCCCTGGACTTCGGCGAATGCATATCCCGTCATTTGCTCGCAGGCCCGGTTGAAGCGGATAATGCGTCCTTCCCCGTCGAGCACCACGACCAGCGCGCCGACGGTATCGAGAATGGCGGAGAAGACGTTGCGCTCATCCTGCAAAGCTTCCTCCGTTCGCTTCAGGTCGGTAATGTCGAAGCCGACGCCCTGAATGAACCAGGGCTCGCCATTTTGCTTGCGGATCATGCGGGCTTCGCAGCGAAACCAGATGACCCGGCCGTCGCGCGCCATTACCCGGTAGGCCGAACGCAGCGGGTTCCCGGTGAGGAACATCTCCGCGGCTTCGGCACTCCAACGCGGCTTGTCGTCGGGATGGATCTGGCTGTACCAGCGGACGGGATCCTCCAGCCATTCCTCCTGGGAGAACCCGAGTGCGGCTTCAATTTGAGGACTGACGTAAGCTTCGCCAATGCCCCGATCCAGGTAAGCCATGAAAATTACGGCGGGAATCTGCTCGACCAGGGCGCGATAGCGGGCTTCCAGATTGGGGAGTTGAGCGTCGTCGGGCGCAGGAGGCGCCAGTTCATGCGGCAACAGGGTGAACAGGTGGCTGCCGGTCTCGCTGGGGCGGGAGAAGACTCCGGCAAGCTCCCGCAGGATTTCTTCGGCTTGGATAGGACTCAATTCCACGGCGTTACCGAGCGCAGACTAGTGCATTAATCCCTGCATTCACCACAGAAAGCGCGGAGGAAACACTAACCAGAAGAGCATGTGCGATCCTGAGGCCGCGTACTTTGTGGCCGAAGGTTCTCTGTACTTGGCGTGCGGCAGAACAGTACATAGGTCCTTCGCTTCGCTTAGGATGACACGGGCTTTTTCGTTGTATCAAATTGCCCCTCTGTGTCCTCGGTGGTGAGGATCGGATGCCCTTCAGGCCGGTCCTTGCGCCTTGCGGCGCCAGGCCGGTTCCTTGTTCATGGACGCCTGCGTGAACCGACGTAAAGCGTGAATCGCTCGTCCGTAGGTCTGCACCGCAGACGAAGACAACAGCGAGCCGGGCGGCTGATTCATGAAGGGCATAAATTTGTCGGGAAAGCCGGGCATAGTGCATCCGATGCAGATGCCGCCCACGTTGGGGCACCCGCCGATTCCGCCCATCCAGCCGCGTTTCCCTACATTGCACTGCACCACCGGGCCCCAGCATCCCAGCTTTACGATGCACAGCGGAGATCCATATTCTTCGGCAAACTGCGCCTGCTCGTAGAAGCCGCCGCGGTCGCAACCTTCATGCACCGTGTTGCCGAAAAGCCAGACCGGCCGCAACGCCTCATCAAGCGGGATCATGGGAGCGCGGCCCGTGGCCATATGCAGCAGATAGAGGAGCGTCTCCATGAAATTATCGGGCTGCACCGGGCATCCGGGTACGCACACAATGGGAATGCCGGCCTTCGATTTCCACTGCCAGCCCAGATAGTCTGGAAGGCCCATGCAGCCCGTGGGGTTGCCTTCCATGGCGTGAATGCCACCGTAGGTGGAGCAGGTGCCCGCCGCCATCACGGCCCAGGCCCTCGGGGCGAGGCGGTCGATCCATTCACAGGTCGTGATTGGCTGTCCGGTCTTGGAATCAGTGCCGAGCGAGGCCCAGTAGCCCTCATCCTTGTTGTGTTCGTCCGGAACGGAGCCTTCGACCACAAGAATGAAATTCTCGATCTTCCCTTCCGCCGCCTGATGGAAGGGCAGCAGAAACTCATCGCCGTTCGCCATGGCGAGAAAGGGATTGTGCAGGTTGACTTTTGGAATCCACGGAATCTGGCCGGCCAGGACATCCTCGATGCTCGGCTGGGTGGCCGCGGTCATGGCGATAGTGTCACCGTCGCAGCCCAGTCCGGCGGTGATCCAGAGGACTTCAATTTCCTTGATTGCGCCGTTTCCCCACCCTACAGCCGCCATATTGCGGATATGTTATCAGCAATTCCAGGCTCACGGCGCACCGTGGGTCCCAAACCGGTAGGTGACAAACGCACTGGCATACGAAGGTATGCGCACGCCGACGACTTCCTGAATCTCTGACGGATAGAAGTTCTCGGTCGTCTGCCCTGTGTAGCCGCTGGCGATAAGGAAGTTCACGCCGGCATCCAATCGGCCGTTCCAAAATGGCCTGAACACCGCGCCGCGAAACTCAGTGACGGGCGTGCCGGTGCATTCGTTCGCAAGAATTGGAAGGCATCCGAGGCCCAATGGTTTGGTGGCCACATATTCAAATTCCCCCTGGGCCTGCAGACGAAATGGGAGCTTTTGGACTGTTCCCAGCATATCGACGATGGTTCGCGGAGCTTCCGGCGTCGGTTCGCCGGTGTCAAGGTCTCTGGCGTCCGCCTTGGAGAACGTCGCCAGGAGCGACCCCCAGTTGAAGCTTCGCTTCGCCGTCACCGTCATGTACAGCAGGCGGCTGGGGCCTTCATTGATCTGCAACCCGGTATCGGGATCGATTTTGGCCAATTGCGCACTGCTGGTTACATGTCCCAGGGTCAGCCGCACGTCCGTTTTGTAGATGGTCTTGGTGGCGACTAGCTGATACACGTGCGACGTGGCGATCAGAGTTCCTGCGGCACTGCCCGTGCCAATCCGGGGGTCTTCGGTAAAGAAAGCTTGTCCAAAGCTAAGCGAGACTTGTGGAACCAGCCATGAGTCTTTGGGGACGAAGGAAACCGTTGCCTTGGGCGAATTTACGCCAACCCATTCCTGAAACGAATTCTGCGGATCGAGCAGATCCTGGTTGTTGACATCGATTTCGTCGCGGCGCCATCCGAGGTAATAGCGAAAATACCGCGCCAACACCCCGTCCGCCGCGAAATACGGTGCAATCGAGCCGATGGTTACGTTATTGGAGGCGACCGGAACGAAAGGCCCGTAGTAGTCCGGTTCACTGGGGTTAAAGAAACCATAGTGGTCGAGGTCGTCGCGTCGCGGCGCGTCGCGGTCATAGTCAAGCCCCGCCAGCAGCGCCAGGTACTCAGCGATTTTGTTGACGTAATTCGTGCTGCTGCCAACGACTGTGCGGAACTCGCTCTGCCGGATCAGGCCCTGCCCAAAATCGGAGTACAGGGAAAGATTGTAAGTGCGGAAAAAACCGGAGAATTGCAGTTGCTGGCTTCTGTTCAGTTTCCACACATCGTTCAGGGCAACCAGCGCGGTGTGCGTCTGATCCTTTTGCCGTGGATCGATGGTGTCCCCGTAATTCGGGAAATCAGCGTCGGCAAAGTTCGGAGAGAAAATGGGAACGAGCCCCGGGACATAAGAGAAGCCGTAGTATCCGATGCCAAAAAGCGTGAGCCTATGCGCGCCCGCATGGAACACTCGTTCACCGTTGAATTTGTATTGTTGCCGGTGTTCCAGCCGTTCCAGGAGTCCGTTGCCGTAGGAGCCTTCAAAGGCCACCCAGGAATTGGCTGATGGGCTAAACCCCGCCGCCACGTCAATGTCCCGGTAATCTCCGGTCAAGGTGATGAAGGAATCGATATGAGGACGGAGCCCGTAAGTTGCGGCCAGATTGACCGAGTGATTTCCTTCGAGCACGTTGAACGCACCGGCATCGATCTGGACGCTCTCCAGAACCTGAGGGATGAAGATATTAGGGTCGGCATATCCATTGCCGTGGGCATTCGCCGATAGATTATTCGGCACCAGATACGTCCCCACCGCGATGTACTGTGCAATAGGCTCACCATGATCGCCCGCTACGCCCGGCGCGAAGTATTGTGGCGCCTTAATGCCGCTCGACGCGGTTTCTATAGGGTATCCGGGAACGGAGACCGGCGCTCCAGGGCGGGCAGGGTTCGCGTCGATCAGATCTTGAGTGTCAAAGACCCTCTCCGCCGGATCGGGAGCAAGAATGTCGGTCGAATTAGCGCCTGCAGTGACGGTAACGTTCTCGATCCGCGAGGATAGCTGCAACATTTGCAGAGTAATGTCGACTGAACCGCTCCGCTCAAATTTGACCGACTGCTCGACTGGACGGAATCCGGGTGCGTCGACTTTGACGTCAAATTGCCCGGCTTCGGACAGACTAATTTGAAACCGACCGTCGATTCCAGTGGTGGTTTGGCCTAGAACTCGATCATGGTCGAGCAATCGCACTGCTGCCTTCGGCAAAGCGTTTCCCTGCGGGTCGAGCACACGGCCCTTGAGCACAAACTCCTGAGCAAGCAAAGAGAACGGCAGGCAATTTAGCAGCACCAGGAACGCAAGGAACGTCCTCGCGCGGAATCTCAAGCCCGGGTACGGCCGGGCTTGAGCCCTCTGCCTGATTCCCTTATGCTGAGATTCGTGCGGATTCATCGCGGCCCGTATAACACGAATTTCAAAATCGTGCTACGGACAAGAATACGCCTGTTTCCGAACGCATAAGGAGACGCCGTGGCGGATTTGGTAAGAACCGGGCTTTCGCTGGAGCGCGGCCTGCTGGAGAAATTTGACGATGCCATTGCCCGGCGTGGCTATCTGAACCGATCTGAGGCGGTCCGCGATCTTATTCGCGAACATCTGGTCTCCGAAGAAGGCGATCAGAACAAGATCATCGCCGGCACGCTCACCATGGTGTATGACCATCACCGGCCCAACTTGACCGAACGCCTGGTTGAGATTCAGCACCACGCGCACACCCAGGTGCTGGCCGCCACGCACGTTCATCTGGATCACCACAACTGCCTGGAAGTCGTGATCATGAAGGGGCGCAGCGCTGATTTACGGAAGATCGCCGATCAGATTCTGAGCCTGCGCGGCGTCAAACACGGCAAGTTTGTGATTACCACAACCGGGAAGGACCTGAAGTAGATTTCCGTCGCGGCTTTCCCGACGTACGGCGAAGTCGATCTCTATGAAGCCGTTTTGCTGCCATCTTGCCTGCATCATGACGCTTTGCGGCTTCGCTGGCGCGCAAGCCGCTCACCCGGATAGCCGGCAGCTATCCTGCAAGGCCTTCGTTCAGGGATTCTACGACTGGTACGTGCCAAAGGCAGCGGCAGACAGAACCCCCGGCGATGCCGCAAAGAACTCATGGGAGCTTGCCTTGAAGTACCGGAGATCGGCGTTCACTCCTGAACTCTACCGGGCATTAAGAGAGGATGCCGACGCCCAGGACAAGGTTGACGAGTACTCCGTGGGAATTGATTTTGACCCGTTTCTGTACACCCAGAATCCCGAGGAGCACTATGTGATTGAGAATGTCACGGTCGGTGGCCACAAATGCCATGTCGAAGTACACGGGGTGAAATCAGGAACATCGAACGAAGTGCCAACCCCCGTCGCCGAACTCACATTGAGCAACGGCCACTGGTGCTTCGCAAACTTCCGCTATGGAAAAAATGAACTGTCGGACGACGAGGATCTGCTTTCGACGTTGAAATTTCTTAAGCGTGATCGGCAAAAAAAGTAAAAGCTGGCGAATCCGATTAAAGCACCTCATCGAGCAGATCGATGTCGACTAGGCCGCGACAGCCATAAAGTGCCGGCAGCACGCGATCGGCGGGGTGCTTGCGCCTGAGTTCGGCCACCCGTTCTGTCCCGGCACGGTACGCCGGCAAATACATCCGACCCAGCAATGGATGCCGGCCCCACGCGCCGGAAAGCTTGTCTGCGCGCTCTTCACTAACGAGGAAATCGCGGCGCAGGGTGGCGGCCACCTCTTCCACATACTTGCCCTCGCCCCATGTCATATAGGAGGACTGGTTCTTGGCGTCATCCTGCAGCAGCGCCAGCAGAACACCAATCTGCAGATCTTCATTTGGCAACTCATCGACCTCGGTGACGCCATGCGCAATCAGGATGGCGTTGTTGGCGATGCCCTCGAATAACGTAGCAGCACGCGTGTTCATGGTAAGCACGGTGGCCTCGAAGCCTGCCTGCCCGCGTACATACAAATCCTGCAGATAAGCGAAGGTCGTGACGTGCCCGGGAACCACCTCATGGCTGACAAGTTGTTGAAATTCCGGCCGCGAGATCTTCAGCGCCGCATTGATCTCGTAGGTGGCCTCGTACTTCGGCGTGCCATCGGCATCGCGGGCGCGGCCCACGTAGTTCATGGAACCGGAGAACCAGGCGTTCTCGATGGGCAGGAATTCGATGTTCGCCCGGGGCACGCGCGCCAGTTCGGGCGGCAGGTACGGCATGAGGTTCGCCACACTAAGCCGGTCGAATTCTGCGATCACGCCGCTGCTCTCATCGCTCACGGCGTGCATGGATACCATCCGCTGCTGGCGCCAGGCATCAACGGCACTTAATAATCCATCCGGATCACCGCCAGAGGTTTTGTAGCCCGCGCGCGACAGCAACTCCGCCACCCGTTCGCGCTTGGCCTGGGGTTGCGAGGGCTGCGGGGGACGCCCGGTCGACGATTCTACACAGCGCGCATAAGGCACGGGTTCGGCGTTGCCAAGCAGTTCCATCGCCAGGTCCCACATGGTCTGGAGGCAGCCGGCAAGATTGAGCAGATAGCGCCCGCGTAGGCTGTTAAGCTTCGCAGCCTCGTCGCGCACCCGCTGAATGGCAATTGAGGGATCCACCTCAAATATGTATTGCTCCACCGCCGCGCGATCCACCCCGTCGCCAAAGACGCCGCCCGTCTCGCGCAGACGCTCGGCGGTGGGAGCGGTATAGGTAATTGGGAGCGGTTCGTCGGAAAACCACGAGTCGGCGATGAAGCGCCCGGTGCCTGAGGGGCACATCACGTCGCCACCCCAAAGGGTGTCGACACCTAGTACGGCGTCAGCGATGGAACGATCCAATTGGTCCACGAGTCCTCCAATCGAAAATTACTCGAAGAAAATATCTTACGCGTTTGCGAGGCTTCCGATTCGCGCTGGCATCGAAATCACAGAGAGACTTCTTGCCATTCCTTTTGCAACTTACGATTGACAATCCAGTCGCTGAGTACTCAGGGTCTATCTGATCACCCGAAACCGTAAGCATGGAACGAATGCCGCGCAAACGCTTTTGCGACCCGACTTCGCGGTAGTACTCCAGCTTGCGAACGATGACATATTCAGGTGGAGCAAGCGACAGCGTTTCACCCTCGAGATGGATCTGGCGCCGTTATCGAATTGCCCAGGCATCCAATTCATCCCGGCCGGCGGAAACATATCGGCCTTAAAGCCGGGTTGCATGTGGATGATATTGAATTGGCTGTGCAATTAGAAGTGTTTTTGGCTTCTTAATCCATGACAGTCGGCGTGGGTTTCCGGCTGATCGCTATTTCACGAATTCCGGCTCCTTACTCTGCTCCCAGGGATCGTAGTGCAGCGCGAACTGAATCCGGTCGGGAATGGTTGGATGCGAATAGAACAGGAAGACGGCCACCGGACTTGGGTCGGGATCAGCCAGGTCAACATCGCCCAAAATCTGAAATGATTGCGCGGCGACCTGCGCGGAATCCGGCGTGAGGCCGTGGGTTACTTCCAGGCCATATTGGTCCGCCTGATGCTCAAAGTGCCGGCTGATGGCGCTGAATACAGGATTTGCGACAAAGCCAAAGACCGAAAGCAGCAGCAACATAGCGGGTAGGGATGCCCAATCGTCGACGCCTCGAATCTCCCACCCTGGGCCCCAACGCTTTAGGACCAAACCAATACAGCGATAGCCCAGATAGAAGAAGGCAAGCGAAAACAACGCTCCCAATGCCAGTCCTTTGGGAACGTGCCTCAGGACGTAGTGCCCCATCTCGTGACCGGCGACGTAGACAATTTGCGGCGTGGTCATGCGGGCAATCGTGTTGTCCCATACCACGATGCGTTTGGAGGCACCGAAGCCGGTCACGTAGGCATTCAATTCCGTTGTCTTCTCGCCGGCACCCATCCAGAACATTCGTTCAGGAGGAATATTTTCACCAGCATGCTGGACCATGGTCTCCAGAGCATGCGTGAGCGCAGGGTCCTTGACTGCCAGCGGTTCGAATTTGTGGAACAAGGGATCAATCACCAGGGGCGTCAGAAAAACGACAAACAGCCCAAGCGGCAGCGAGACCAGCCAAAAGTAAAACCACCAGCGGCGTGGGCTCTTGTGAATCACCAAATAAAGTAGCCAGATGAAAATAGTGCCAATCAGTATCGAAACCAGTTGACCCTTGGTCCAATCCCACGCCCAAGATCCCCAGCTTTGAATAGACAGGCCATAAATCCGCGACACCCAGTTTTCATACATATCGGCGGGCAGGGCGAAGACGGCGATGGTAAGAAGCAGAAGCGGAGAAAATACAAGGGCTTGCAGAAATCGCCGGCGCGAAACCCGTTCCGACCAGGAGCGATACCTGGTCGCCACCTTCAGCCTCAGGATCAGCCATAAGACAAACAGTCCATAGGCGAATCCGATCAGGCGAAAGCGGAAATGGATTTGCGCGAGGTTTCGCGCCTTCTGATACCGCCCCGGGGAAAGCGTATAAGCCGTAACTCTCTGCTGCGGCCGAGCGGATGCGGCTGAAGCTGAGGTGGAGACGGTGTCTGCGGCAGTTTGCGCGCTCAAGCAGGGTGCCACAGCCGACAGGATTATGACAATGAGTAGCAGTTGGACTGGCTTCATGCTTCGCCTCTATCCGAAGTTACCGAAAGACGCAAGATTGCCAAGTGACAATCGGCTCGAGGGTATGCCCTCAGTTACTTGACACCACCGGCGAGTCACGCCACACTCGGCATTAGTAGTCTATCGGGAGGCGACGGCGTGGGAATAGTAATCGGACTGCTGGAAAAGATCGTTTTTTCAGGTTACTTCTGGGTGGTTTTTGCGATATTGTACGTTGGGTATCAGCTTGATCGCCGGCTGGAAATGATTTGGAATGTCGTCTACGAGTTGCCCTCCCGCCTCAACCGCCACAGCGAACTGGAACGGATCGAAGAAGACTCCAAGGTGAAGCTGGTTGCCAGAGATTAGGCGGGCAGCCGTTCGCCGCAATTCCGCGCTGAATGACGAGCGCGGGTTTTCCTTGAATTTAGTCTTAATTCTGAAATCTTCAATCTGAAACATTCCTACCGCACCGCCAGTCCGTGTTGTTTTGTGGGCGGAGGTACAATGCCATTCATCCTAAGATATTCGACGATCTGCCCGTAGTGATCTGCAATATGCCATACGGCGGCGACGGCAATTCCGAGGCGGGTGTTCGGCGCGGCATACGGGCCTTCGATTCGGTCCAGGGTGTTTTGCGCCGTAATGGTGGTCAGAATGCGATTGCCGTAGTCAAAGGAATCGCGGAGATACTTCAGTAGTTCAGCTTTGGTTTTGGCCGGCGACGGCCCGCCTTTGACGCAGTTCTCCACCGGTGTCTTTCCTTCGATTTCATTGAAAAAACCGTAGTTTGCGCAAGCGACATGCTTCACCTGCTCGGCAAAGGAGCGGGCGCCTTTGAATTCGCCGCCCGTAGGAATGAAGGAATACTTGTCCTCCGGCATCGCTTCGGCAACCGAGAGGAATTGATCCTGAGTGTATCTAAGGGTGTCACCAACACTGTCGGCAATACTCCTGGGGATCTCCCCCTGCTGCGCCATAAACGGAATAGCCAAAAGAACAAAAAGAGAGACGATCAGAAGCAACCGTTTCACAGAAAGCTCCTCTAACGAACCAGTGGCACGCAGCTACTCTAGCAGATGGGTTTGTTCGTGTTGACGCTGCGCTGACCCACGGCGGATAGCTGCTGTTCGCGCCGCGATTGTTGCCGGATGTATACTTCGATTTTTCGGGTCAGATTATTATCCTTGCATTCTGGTTCTGTATGTCTATCGGGAGAAACGCTTGGCAGACGAGATCAAATTGGATGAAGAAGAGGAACAACCCAGCCGATCCGACGTAACGCGACGGGATTTTCTCAAGCTGAGCGGTGTAGCTATCTCCGTACCGCTGGTTGCGGGCCCACGGGTGCTCGACGCTGCCGGCAAGCCCGTTACAGTCTATGGACCCGGAAAGGTCCCGATTGTCCTTTCGGTAAACGGGAACAAGCTCGAGGCCAATCTGGAGCCGCGGGTTAGCTTGCTGGATGCGTTGCGCGATCAGTTCAATCTAACGGGCGCGAAGCGTGTCTGCGACCGCGGCGAATGCGGCGCCTGCACGGTGCTGATGAACGGACGGACCGTATACGCTTGCTCCGTGCTAGCGATTGATGCCCAAAACATGCCGATTGTAACTATAGAATCGCTCGGCTCTCCGGAAGAACTTCACCCGCTGCAACAGGCATTTATTGAGAATGACGCGCAGCAGTGCGGGTTCTGTACGCCGGGTTTCGTGATGGCGTCCAAGGCGTTGCTCGACAAGAATCCAAATCCTTCGGCAGATGAAGTGCTGCGTGGCTTGAGCGGAAATTTCTGCCGTTGCGGCACGTACAAGGGCTTGCGGGCGGCAGTGCTGGCGAGTGCACGCGGGACGTAAGGACTTTGCCGCGAATGAGCACAGATTTCTTAGTTCACAATCACGGTCTCGGCTTTTGGCGATTGGGGAGACCTCCGAAAACCGGACATCGACCGACAGCCAAGAGCCGAGAGCGTCGTTCTTGCAGGGGGTTCAATGTCCGACTACTCCTGGCCCGATGAGCAGCATCGAGGGCCGATTGGAAAACGCGTCAATCGTGTGGATGGCCCGGTGAAGGTAACCGGAAGAGCGACATACACCTATGACGTCAATTCCAACGGCATGCTTTATGGCGCCATTCTGCGCTGCCCGCATCCGCGGGCCCGGGTAGTAAGCGTGGACACGACGGCGGCACAGAAAATGTCCGGGGTGAAAGCCATCAAGGTTCTGCAAGGTCCCGGCAAGGAGATCCACTGGGCCGGGGATGAGATTGTAGCCCTGGCTGCAGTGGACGAACCGACGGCGGAAGATGCCCTGCGGGCCATCGTTGTCAAGTATCAGACGCTGCCGTTTCTGGTCTCGGATGCGGAACCGCCCCAAGACGTCGCGGTGCGGCAGGGGCCAGTTAGCGATGAAGATCTCGACGACATGATCAGCAACCAGGTTCCGGATGCCGAGATTATCGCGCGTGTCCAACGCGACGGCATCGCCTTCAAACCCACTCCTGATGTGCTTAAGGACTTGGAGGACGAAGAGGCTTCCCAGGCGGTGCGCGATGCCATCTCCAACGCCCAAGTAAGGCCGGCAGCGCCAAAGGGGTCTGCGAACTGGTACAAGAGAGCTTCCGCGGCGATTGTGGGGCAGCCTGATTCTGCATTCCAGGAGGCGAGCTCTGTTATCAGTGAGGGCGTGTATGGGATGCCGGTGATCACACATTGCTGCCTTGAGCCACACGGTGCCGTGGTGCAGTGGACCGGCCCCAATGAACTGTTCGTTCACATTTCCACGCAGAATGTGAGCGGAATTCCGGGCCAGATCGCGGAGGCGACGGGCTTGCCGGCGACCAACATCCGCGTGCACCAGGATCACGTAGGCGGCGGATTTGGCAGCAAGTTTGCGGCGGACCGATGGACCATCGCCGCCGCCGAATTATCCAGGATGGCGGGTGGCAAACCGGTGAAGATGATGCTTACGCGCGGTGCCGAGCTCG
This sequence comes from Terriglobales bacterium, assembly GCA_049521535.1. GTDB lineage: Bacteria > Acidobacteriota > Terriglobia > Terriglobales > Acidobacteriaceae > CAZUCM01. Next base: position 15,285 of record JBEKOS010000029.1, read on the forward strand.
AAGTTGCCGGCGCACGACCTTCCGCCTATGCTCGCGTCAAGGTCGCCGCTCATAAAGATGGCAGCCTACTCGCCTGGCAGCACCAGGGCTGGGGCACGGGCGGCCCCGGTGGTGGCGGTTCACCTCCTCTGCCTTACGTGTTTGACATCCCCAACCGGCGCACCGAGTACGCGGCAATCGTCAACCACATCGGCCCGGCGAGGGCGTGGCGCGCTCCCAATCATCCGCAAGCATGCCTGATCACCATGGCTGCCCTGGACGACCTGGCGGACAAGCTCGAGATGGACCCCCTCGAATTCTTTACCAGGAACATTGGGATTTGCGGCGCGCGTGCGCCCATGTATCGCGACGAATTGCCGATTGCTGCGGAGTTGATGGGCTGGAAGGAGAAATGGCGTCCGCGCAAGAAAAATGCCACTGCCGTGCCCGTTCGCCGCGGTGTTGGCCTGTCCTTGCATACTTGGGGCGGCCGAGGACACGACAGCAATTGCGATGTCACCATTCACCCCGATGGCGCAGTGGAGGTAAAGCTCGGCTCCCAGGATCTGGGCACTGGCACGCGGACGGTGATCACCATGGTGGCGGCGGAGTCACTCGGCATTCCGATGTCGCAGATCAAGCTCCTGATCGGAGACACCCAGTATCCCGTGTCTGGAGGTTCCGGCGGTAGTTCTACAGTTGGTGGCGTCAGTTCGTCCACGCGTCGTGCCGCCGTGGATGCGCGCGACCAACTGCTGGCCAAAGTTGCGCCGGCGCTCGATGCAACACCCGGGCAACTGGAAATCGCAGACGGCGTAGTACGGGTGAAGGACCAGCCGAACAAAAGCTTCACGTGGAAGCAGGCGTGCGCCAGGCTGGGGGCAGTGCCGCTGACCGTACGCGGCAAGAATCCAGACAAGAGCAAGCCGCCTGACCTCACCAACTCTGGCGTGGGCGGCGTGCAGATGGCCGAGGTCAGCGTGGACGTGGAAACCGGCATCGTGACCGTCGAAAGGATGGTTGCCGTGCAGGATTGCGGACTGATCATTGATTTGAAGACCGCAGAATCGCAAGTCTACGGCGCGCTGATCATGGGCATAAGCTACGCGCTGTTCGAAGAAAAGATAATGGATCCGGCCACGGGCCGCATGCTCAACCCGAACATGGAATTCTACCGACTGGCCGGCATCGGCGACATTCCGGAGCTGGTGGTACACATGATGACCGGCAAGGGATACGACGAGCGCGGGGTGATCGGGTTGGGCGAGCCGCCAGTGGTTTCTCCGGGCGCCGCCATTTCCAACGCGGTCGCCAATGCTCTCGGTGTCCGCATACCATTCCTGCCACTCACCCCGGATCGCGTGCTCACTGCCCTGAATGCAGGGAGGCCCGCATGAGGCCTTTCGAATATGTGAGCCCGGCGAATATGGAGGAGGCCTCAGCGTTACTTGGCCCGAAGTGGGGCGAGAATGAGATTCTGG
>JBEKOS010000030.1:0-16656 GCA_049521535.1 Terriglobales bacterium
GTGAGGCGAAGAACGGCGGAAACAGACAGTTAAGCAATCGCATTCTCGCGAAGCCAGCAGGGCATTCATCATATTGGTAATCTCGCGCTGCCAGTCATTGCGGGTGGTCAAGACGTAAGGACCGGCCTGCTCCATTATCCAGTTCTGCTCCTTCGGGGGGAACCGGCGCCGGGTACGGCCGTACCATCGGTGATTTTGGACCTCCAGCTCGAAGCCGGGAGCAGTGTCCAAGTCGGCCTGAAACGTAAGCGTTTCCCGTTCGTGACGGAGGCGGCTCAACAGCCACGAGATAGGCGCTTCCCGAGGAAATAACCTGACTGCCAACGATGCACGCTGGAACAACGTGGGGGGGAAATGCATGAAAATAAAGAATCGCGACGCGCCCGTCCAGCGCACACTCCCCGAGGCTCCATGCCCATGAAACGCACGCTCGACCCAGTTCAAGATCTCAGAGGCCCTGCGCCGGTTGTATCGCGAGAACCAAAAATACCAACCGGCAACGAACAGCAGTCCCGCGAGGCAATCTATGGCAATCAGACGCACGAACATCCTCAGTCGTTCAGATGCAAAATTAGGCCGGTTAGATTTCCGGAGAACTGTGGAAAAATAACCCGCAAGGCGTCGACGAAGGAGCTCAATTTACGGAGATAACTGCCATCTCCTTCCTGACGCATCTCCGGCAAATATTACTACATTCCTGACTCACGTACGATGGTTTGAATTGGATCCCCAGCCGGCGATAGCACCAGGACGTCGGCGGGCGCACCGGCTACGAGCGCGCCTCCACGGAACCCATCCCCCAGTTGCCGCGCCGGATTTAGTGTCGCCAGTTTTACCGCATCCGCCAATTCCCAATCTGCGAATGCCATGATGTTGCGAATGGCCCGATCAAGCGAAAGGACGCTGCCCGCCAGTTTCCCGCCAGAACGGCAGACGCCATCCCTCACCTCTACCTGGATGGGGCCAATCTGATAGTGGCCATCCCCCATGTTTGTGGCGCTGATGGCATCACTGACAAGCACAGCGCGGTCCCGACCCTTGACCCGCAGGAATAATTCGACTATCGCTGGCGCCACATGGACGCCGTCGGCGATGATTTCCGCCGTCACCGTATCGTCATTCAACACGGCGGCGGCGATGCCTGGATCGCGGTGGTTCAAAGGGCGCATGGCATTGAACGTGTGTGTCGCGTGACGCGCGCCCGCCTCGATGCCCGAGCGCGCTTCATCGTAGGCAGCGTCGGAATGCCCCAGGGATACCGACACACCTCGGCGTACAGCTTCTGCGATAAGCTCGCAGGCGCCGGGAAGCTCCGGCGCTAGGGTGAGGATGCGGATCTGTCCGCGTGCCGCGTGCCAAAACCGGTCGAAAAGCTCAATGGATGGAGGCAGAATATGCGCGGCAGGGTGAACCCCACATTTCGCGTGGCTGATGAATGGGCCTTCCAGATGAATGCCTACCGGGCGCGCGCGGAATACGCCGGATTGTCTGCATTGCGCCTGCTCAATCCCGTCCGCGAGGCGTTCCAGCGCCGCCAGCGTATCTTCGACCGCGGCAGTGACCGTGGTCGGAACGTAGCTGGTCACGCCATGGCCCGCAAGATGGATCTCGAACGCAGCCAGTCCCGCGCGGTCGGCGCTCATCACGTCGTGTCCTGCGCCACCGTGAATATGAAGATCAATCAAACCAGGCGCAAGCACCGCACCCGGAAACGCGGCAACCTGCGTGTGGCCAGGAAGCTCCCTTTCATTACGGCCGCCAACGAATGTAATCGCGCCGTCTTCCACGAGCAACAATGGATCAGCGATGCGTTCCAGTGGGGTGATGCAGACGGCAGCGGTAATGGCAAAGCGCATTTTTGCAGACCGCAATTGTAAATTGGTAGTTTATGCACCCAGCTTTGGCGCTTCTAATTTACCAATTACAAATTGCCAATTACCAATTTCAATGCACGGCGGCCGCTCCGCCCTGATGGGCGGGCCTGCGCATGAGAAAGATCAGAGGAGTGCAACAGACAAAGATGAGGCCGAGCAGCCGAAAGGCGTGGACATTGGCCAGCATGGCTGCATGCTGCTGCACCATTGCAAAAATCGCACCATAAGCCTGATTCATGGCCACCGGGGGCGGGCTTCCCGAAGCTCCGAAGAAACCTGCAGTACTTCTCACCATTTGCCGGGCGGCGGAACTGTACGGATTGACGTTCGTGCCCAGTATATTGGTGTTTTTCTGCGCGTTCCTGGCCACGATCGTAATTATGCTCGCAATGCCGATGCTCCCTCCGATGTTTCGCATAACGTTGAACAAACTGGTGGCGTTACCCATTTCCTCGCGCGGAATGGGATCGTGTGTCGCCGTTGTCAGTGGCACAAAGATAAATCCCATGGAAAAACCCTGCACAAACTGGGGCCAGAAGATGTTCCAATAACCGGCGTTCAGGTTGATTTGTCCCAGCCACCATAGACTGAAGCCGGCGATCAGAAGCCCGCAAAAAAGGAGTTTGCGGGCCTCCACTTTTGCGATCAGCGTGCCCACCAGGAACATACTGACAAACGAGCCGAGTCCGCGAGGCAGCATGGCAACCCCCGCATTCAGCGCCGAGTATCCCAGCAGTGTCTGCAGGAAGATCGGGAGGAGTACGGTGCTGCCGTAAAGCACGAAGCCCAGCGTGGTCATCAGGAAAACACCGGTGGCATACGTGCGTATCTTGAATACCCGCAGATTGACAATCGGATGAGCCCGCAAGAGCTCGTTGACAATGAATACCCCCAAGCCAACAAAAGCGACGATGGCCAGAGCGACAATCAATCGAGAGCCGAACCAATCCTCCTCCTGGCCCTTATCAAGCATGACCTGCAGCGCGCCCATTCCCACTGCGAGCAGACCGATGCCCCAATAATCTATCCGTCCGCTGCCGCGCTTAATGTAGGGAGGATCAAAAACAAATAATTGCGACATGATTAGGCCTACGATCCCGACGGGCAGATTAATAAAGAACAACCAACGCCAGGAGTAGCTGTCCGTGAGCCATCCACCCAGCACCGGACCCAGCATCGGCGCCACCACAATACCCAGGCCCCAAAACGCCATTGCCTTCCCGCGGCCTTCCGGCGGAAAGGCTTCCAGCATGATCGCTTGCGACAACGGCTGCAGTCCGCCGCCGGTGGCGCCCTGGATCACGCGAAACAGCAGGAGCATGGGAAGGTTGGGTGCAATCCCGCAAAGCAAGGAGGCGATTGTAAATCCCCCGATTGCGACCATCAAAATGCGCTTGCGCCCGAAGTGGTTGCCCAGCCACCCGGTCATGGGAAGCACGATCGCGTTGGCGACGAGATAGGAGGTCAGCACCCAGGTCGCTTCGTCCACTGTCGCGCCGAGGTTGCCGGCGATGTGCGGCAGAGATACGTTGACCACGGTGGTGTCCAGCACTTCCATGAACGTGCCGAGCATCACTGCTACAGCGACAAGCCACGGATTGACTGACGGTTGATCCATTCGAGTAGCTAGTAGTAAGCGGCAAGCAGTAGGCACGAACGCGAGGCCAGTTGCAAGTTGCTCCTTGTTACTAGCTGCAAGCTACTTGCTACTTTCCGCACGGCTGGGTCACCATTACCGTCGGCTCCACGGACATGCCAGGGCGGAACTTGTGATCGGGGTCCTGATCAGGTTCGAAAACGAGCTTTACCGGAACTCGTTGCACTACCTTCACATAGTTGCCCGTGGCATTTTCCGGGGGCAGAAGACTGAAGCGAGCGCCAGTCGCGCCGCTAAGGCTATCCACGTGCCCTTTGTAGTCGTGGTCAAATGAGTCCACATGAATGGTCGCAGGCTGGCCGGGACACATATGTTCCAACTGGGTTTCCTTGAAATTTGCCGTTACGTAGATTTCACTTAGATTGATCAGCGCATACAAGGGCTGCCCTGCACCCACCACCTGTCCGGGCTCAACGCTTCGTTTGCTCACGACTCCGGCAAAAGGAGCGCGCACCGTGGCGTACTGCAGATTGAGTTCCGCCTGTTGTACCGCGGATCGATACTTCTGTACAGCGGCTTCCGCCTCGGCGGCACGCGACTTGAAGACCGCAACTTGTTGCGGGCCAGTGCTGGATGCACGCACACCAGCCTCCGCCTCCGCCACCTGACTTTGCGCGCTGGCAACCGTCGCAATGGCCCCCTCGACTGAGGCCTTGGCTACCGCCGCCGCAGTTACGGCAGCGTCATACCGCTGCTGCGAGATTTCGTCTTTGGCGACCAACTGTTCCGCCCGCTTCAAGTCAGCCGCAGCATTGGTGTAGCTGGCCTCGGCCTCACGATGGCGTGCTTCTGCTGCATTCACCTGCTTGCGTGCGGTTTCAAGCGCCGCTTCGGCCGTGGACACAGTGCTCGTGGTACTGGTATGCATAATCGGAACGCCGGTTTGGGCAGCTACGGCTGCCGCTTCGGCGCTGGCCAAGTCCGCGCGTGCCCGGTCCAGCGCTACCTGGTAGTCCTTGGGATCAAGCTGAACTAGGATCGCATCTTTTTCTACAACCTGGTTATCATCCACCTGGACGCTGATAACCGTGCCGGCCACGCGCGCGCTCACCGGCACGATGTGGCCGTCTATCTGAGCGTCATCCGTGCTCTCGCGGAGACTGTAATAATTCCAGAGATAGAACCCGAAAACGGCCAAGAGCAACAGGACGGCGGCGATCAGCAGCCAGCGGGCGCCTGGATGCCTCTTAAAGTACGAGCGCCGGCGAACGCCGCTTGCAGCTGGTTCCATTTCTTCCGGCCAGGGTTCGCGCGCCACCACATCCGGCGACGGTTGTCCGGGGACCTCCGGTTCGTTCTCAACTCGGGTATTCTCCGCCACTATGGGTTTCCTCCCAGGTATTGCTTGACCGCTATCTCGGCATCTCCCAGAGAACGGGCCAATTCCAGCTTGGCAAGGTTGTGTGCCAAGAGGCTGTCAATGTAGTTCAAGTTGTTGGCGGCAAGCGATTCCTGCGCCTGCACCACTTCAATGTTGTCTGTAACTCCGGCAGCAAACCGGTCGCGCGCCTGTTGTAATTGCTGGGTGGCCAGTTGCTCCGAGTCGCGAGCCACCTGCACCTGTTGCGATGCCGAAGCCAGATCTAGAAACGAGGACCGCACCTCATACTCCACGCGCGCGCGCGTGTCCTGCACTTGGGCCTGCCGTTCCTTAAGGACAGCGGCAGCAGCCACCACGTCCGCCTGAACCCTTCCTCCGGCGTAAATTGGAATGGCCAACGTCGCCGAGGCGGTGTAGGTACCGTGCGAGTCGTTGATCGCCGGTCCGAGCACGCCATAATCGCCGGCTATCTGGATGCTGGGCAGATGCTCCGCCGTAGTGGCGCCTAAGGCAAGCTCAGCGGCCCGCTGTTGCGCCAGCGCGCTCTGATAGTCCGGGCGGGCTCCGAGGGCACGACCAAGCGCCACATCGAGCGTGACCGGCGGATTAGGTTTATAGGGCGCTTCCGTGGTGAGCCGGAACTGCTGAGCCAGCGGCAGGCCGATGGCGCGCGCCAGCGCCAGCTTGGCCTTATCAAAATCGTTTTGCGCCGCCGTCAGGCGCTGCTGCTGGACCTGCATTTCCACCTGCGCCCGCAGTACATCGATCCCGGCCACGACTCCGGCTTTCTTCATGTCGGACGCCTGCTGAAACAGCGATTGCGCCGTGGCCAGTTGGGCCTTGATGGATTCAATACGCGCCTGATCCGACAGGACCTGAATATAGCCTGCGCCCACATACAGCACAACCAATTCGCGGGAGTTGCGGGCGTCCAATTGCGAGGCCGTGAGGCTCTCGCGCGCGGCATGCAATTGCCGCAAGGCATGCACGCTAACGGTTTCAGTGACTGACGGACGCGCGTCGAACAAATAAAACGGCCCGACGATCGGAGAAATCCCGTGCAGAAAAGAGGCAGGAATGCCAAAGGCCAACAGGTTGATCTGTTCCGATGCCTCCGTGATGTGAGCGCTCACGTTGGGCAACAATTCGCTCAAGGTTCTTAAGCGCGCCGCCCGCGCCAGTTCGGTTCCCTGCGTGGAAAGCAGCAAGCCGAGGTTGTACTTGACTCCTCGATCGAGCGCGTCGCCCAGGGACAAATCGATCACATCAGCGGTGGTGCGGCCCGCAGGCGTGCCACCCATGAACGGGTTCTGGGAAGTGTCCAGAGTTGGTGGCGGAGGCACGATTTGGGCGGCAACGCCAACCCAGCAACAAGCTACCAGTAGCAAGCTACAAGCCAACTTGCGTTTATTGGTTCTTTTCAGCGCCAACCTGTTACCGCTACGTAGTATCTGCGGATGGATGAAGGCAATTTCCTGGAACTTACGAATCAAGAACTTCCCTTTCCGTCTTGCCTGGAAAAACCTCCCGGCCGAACGGCGATATGAAGGCTAAATACTATAAGATGCCGCCGGTTGCAAAGAGAAACAGGATTCCACGCACGCCCCATAATGTATACGACCGTCGCCCGGGCGTTGTGCCCATTCAAGCCTTTGCGGGTGGCCGTTTCGCTAACTTTCCTCTCGATAGAACGAACAGTCCTCCACGAGGCATCCGCTCACAAAATTCTTCCCTTTTTTACATCGGCGCGACCAGAATTGGGATATACTCATCGACCAATAAGACAAAGGCTGAAAAATCGGCCTCATGTCTGTCCATTTTGGGGTGTTGACTCGTTTCCAAGTCCGGGAACGAAGTGGGGCTAAATTCAAAGCAGCAGGAGGCGCGATGAGTGTAAGCGTTTTGAAGATGCCCGGCAGCAAATACTCGCCGGACGACTATATCGACGAAGTCATGGCCCGGGTGGTGGCCAAGAATCCTGCCGAGCCGGAGTTTCACCAGGCGGTACAGGAAGTGCTCGAGTCCCTGCGCCTGGTGCTCGAACGGCACCCGGAGTTTGTGCGGGCCCGTATTGTCGAGCGCATGGTGGAACCGGAACGCGTGGTCATGTTCCGCGTCCCGTGGTTTGACGACCAGGGAGAAGTGCAGGTCAATCGCGGTTTCCGCATTCAGATGAACAGCGCGATCGGGCCGTACAAAGGCGGTTTGCGCTTTCATCCCAGCGTGAACCTCGGCATCCTTAAGTTCCTGGCGTTTGAGCAGGTCTTCAAGAACTCGCTGACCACCTTATCCATGGGCGGCGGCAAGGGCGGCGCCGACTTCGATCCTAAGGGGAAAAGCGACAACGAAGTGATGCGCTTCTGCCAGAGTTTCATGACCGAATTGAACCGCTATATCGGACCGGACACCGACGTCCCCGCAGGCGACATTGGCGTGGGCGGACGCGAGATCGGATTCCTGTTTGGTCAATACAAGCGCATCGCCCACGAGTTCACCGGCGTGCTGACCGGCAAAGGCCTGAACTGGGGCGGATCGCTGATTCGTCCCGAAGCCACCGGATATGGCAGCGTTTATTTTGCCGCCGAGATGCTGAAGAGCCGGAACGACTCGCTTGAAGGCAAGCTCTGCCTAGTTTCCGGCAGCGGCAACGTTTCCCAGTACACGGTGGAGAAACTTCTCGACCTGGGCGCCCAGCCGCTGACGCTCTCCGATTCCGACGGCGCCATTTTCGACCCGGACGGCATCGACCGCGAGAAGCTGGAGTGGGTGATGGATTTGAAGAATGTGCGCCGCGGCCGCATCCGTGAATATACGGATGAGTACAAGAAAGCGGTGTACCTCCCCGCGGATGGCAAACTCAACCACAACCCGTTGTGGAGCATCAAGGCGGATTGCGCCTTCCCCAGCGCCACGCAAAACGAGATCAACGCCCGGGACGCGGAAAATCTCATCAGAAACGGCTGCAAGCTGGTTTCGGAGGGCGCCAACATGCCGAGTTCACTCGAAGCCACCAAGGCGTTCGTGGCTGCCGGAGTTCTCTACGGTCCCGCTAAAGCTGCCAACGCCGGGGGCGTGGCTACGTCGGGCCTGGAGATGGCGCAAAACAGCATGCGCATCAACTGGACGCGCGAAGAGGTGGATAGCCGCCTGCAGCGGATCATGAGCGCTATCCATACCACTTGCTACCAAACCGCCGAACAGTACGGCACTCCCGGCAATCTTGTGAACGGAGCAAACATCGGCGGCTTCTTGAAGGTCGCTCATGCGATGATGGACCAGGGACTGGTCTAAACCGAATTGGAAACTGGGCGATTTGTATTTGTGATTGACAGCCGGCAAAGTGTCGATGCAGGCTGCGGTTAAATTGCAAATTGCCAATTACCAAGTACAAATGGCTGGAGGAAATTCAAATGAATACCGCTCCTTTGGGTTGGACACGCTGGTTTCGCTGCGAATCCAGTTTTGATCTTTCACTGGTGCCCCAGGGCCCAGGCCTGTTCGCCATTGGACGGGAAGAGGCAAACGGCAAGAGCCTTGGCATCCTCACGCTAGAAGAGACCGACGACCTGTTCCATACACTGAACCAGCTATTCAGCGCTGGGTCTCCGTCGCGGGAAAAGCTGGGCGAAGGCCATTTTATGGTGCGCTATGCCAGCGTTCCCGAGGCGTGCCGTCGCCAGGAGACGCTTACCGAATTGCGCTCCTGGCTCGCCGATCAGGGCGAGACCTGCTCGCACGCGGTCAATGATTTTCTTGGGGTCGCCCCGCTGGTCAGGTCGGCGGCATAGGGGAATAGTACTTAGGCTAAGACTTCAAAATAAAGCTTCCTACTATCAAATGGCCGATGTCGGCGGCCACCGGATGGCAGCATGCACGACGTAAGCCGCAACCGGAGGCGAGTCGATTCCTCCCGCTTTGGTATGGCTGTCACGCCTTACGCGCATGGCCTCCCTGAGCCAGGTTGATGGGCAATCTGCCCACGCATGCGCATAGGTTGGGACAAAATGTCTCATCCGCACGCCCGTTCTGACCGACCCCTTCCAAGAATCAACTAGTTACACGCCGGCGATGGTTGGCTGCCGCCGTGCATTTAGGGCAGGGTCAGCCGAACGAGGACCAAAGGTGGCTGAACATTTGAGATTAAGGAAGGCAACCAATATGAGAATGCTGGCTTTGATCCTCGCCCTGCTAAGTTGCGCGACGGGCGCGCTGTTTGGAAATGCCAACAAACTGTCTTCGGATCTGCTGAGGCCCGTTCCCGACAAGAACGGCATGGTCAGCGTCATTATCCAGTATAAGCAGGAGCCTGGCCACGCAGAGGAATCCAAGATCGCCAGCCGGGGCGGCAGTGTGGACCGGCATCTGCAACTGGTTAATGCCCTGCTGGCGCGAATTCCGGAGGCACGACTGCCAGAATTTGAACGCGATCTGGAGGTCGCCTACATCACCCCGGACCGCCCGGTTGCGTCACGCATGAACAATGCCGCAGCCAACGTCAAGGCCCCGTTTGCATGGAGCCAAGGTTTGACCGGCAAGGGCATTGGCGTGGCCGTAATCGACGGCGGCATCACCATTCGTGAGAATCTGCCAACTCCGGCCGGGACCGGCAATCCGGACCGCATCGTTTATCAGGCCGATTATTCCGGTTCAGGTGCGAACGCCGGTGGCAGCCAGCTCGAGCACGGGACCTATATCGCCGGCATTATTGGCGGCAATGGGCCGGATGCGTTAAAAACCGGAAAATGCGCTGCCAATAGCTGCTTCCTCACCATTTATGGCATGGCGCCTTATGGAATGGCGCCCAACGTCAATCTGATCGACCTGAAAGCGCTAAACCGCACCGGCCAGGGCAGCGACAGTTCGGTCATCTCCGCCATTTCAGCCGCGATCCAGCTTCACAACACGTATGACATCAGGATCATCAACTTGTCGCTGGGCCGGCGGGTTTACGAAAGCTACACTCTCGACCCGCTGTGCCGCGCCGTGGAGCAGGCCTGGAAGGCAGGTATTGTGGTGGTGGTCGCCGCCGGGAACGACGGCGGGGGCGGACCCGGCAAAGGGTACGGCACGATCAATTCTCCCGGCAACGATCCTTATGTGATTACCGTGGGAGCGATGAACACCAAGGGAAGTCCCACTCGCGCCGAGGCAGTGCAGGTGAGCTACAGCTCCAAGGGCCCGACCTTCGGTGATTCCATCGTCAAGCCCGATCTCGTTGCACCCGGCAATCTCCTGGTGTCTCCGGCACCGCAAGTCGCAGGTTTCGATCCGCAGCCGGGCGGCCATGACACCGCTCGCCCAGCCAGCGCCGTTTCCCAATTGAGCGGAACCAGCGTTGCGGCCGGTGTAGTCAGCGGCGCGGTGGCGCTGCTGCTGCAAAATGATCCTACTTTGACCCCGGACATGGTAAAGGCGCGGCTGATGAAGACCGCGCGCAAGGCCCTTCCGAACACGGCAACCGTGGTCGCTGGAAACAATACCTACATCTTTCAGGATGACGTATTCACCGTAGGAGCGGGCTATCTGGATCTGGAGGCGGCACTGGCGAATACCGACCGCGCTGCGTTGCCAGCACTTTCACCCGCATTGGCCATTTCGAATGATGGCCGGAACATCAGTCTGATCGTGAACTCAAATGCGATTTGGGACAGCTCGGCATCCTGGAGCTATGCCACACTGTGGGGAGGCAAGCGATTCGTCAACAACCCCTCCGCACTTCGAGGAGGGGCAGAGCCCGCGAGCACACCCGGTCCCTGGGAAGCAGGTTCACTCTGGAATTCGGAGTCTGGCCACGGAAGCGGCAAAGTGGCAAGAACGGCAGGCACGGTAATTATTGCGGGAAAGAATTGACTGCTCGGACATGCGTCAAGACGCTCGGTTCCTTCTCAGTCAGGATATCGGGTGTTGACGCAGAGGTTCCGCCACCTGGGGTACTGCGAGAGAACTTGCGGGCCCCAGTTTTTTGTGCCTGGAATTTAAGATCCAGTTCGGGATCCTCCATGTCCGACCCTTCCAGAAGCGGCGACGGTGCGAGCTGGGGTGGTGCTGGCGAGACGAAAGCACCGACAGCCAACGAGGTATCGGCACTGCGTCTGAACAGCAAGTTTCCTGAAGGCGCCATGCTTGCCACGGCGCACAATTTTTTTTATATTGGGAAACTGTAATCATATTTCTCCCTCCTTCTATGGGTGTTTGCAATTTAGGCGACACGGCGCTGCGGGTGGGCGTCGTATTGTTCCAACTCGGTGGGCCAGATACGCTGGAGGCCATCGAGCCTTTTCTTTTCAATCTCTTCTGCGACCCCGACATTATCGATCTGCCTTGCGCCTCGATCGGGCGCAAGCCTCTGGCCAAGCTGATTTCCACGTTTCGCGCCCGAAAAGTGCAGCACCATTATTCTGTGATCGGCGGCGGTTCGCCCATCCGGCGCCTTACCGAGCAGCAGGCTTGCGCTCTGCAGATCGAGTTGCAAACGCGCGGGCTTGACGCGCGTTGTTTCGTCGCCATGCGCTACTGGCATCCGTTCACCGCCGAGGCGATTGCGCAGGTGCGGGCGGCAAATTGCGATCAGCTCGTTCTGCTGCCGATGTATCCCCAGTATTCGAGGACTACCACGGGAAGCAGCTTGAACGAATGGAACCGGCTGTTTCCCGATGCGGTTCCCACGAAGGTTATCAGCGGCTTTTACGAGGAAGAGCTTTACCTGGAAGCCGTGGCCGAAAGAATCAACCAGGCGCTGGCGCGCTTCCCCGACCCGGAAGTCCCGGAAATCATATTCAGCGCGCACAGCGTTCCGGTGGCGGTAATCGCCAAAGGCGATCCGTACCAGGCGCAAATCGAGCACACGGTCAGGCTTGTCCGGGAACGGGGTGGATGGAACAACCGCCATCGTCTTTGTTATCAAAGCAAGGTGGGCGCCAGCCGCTGGCTGCAACCGACTCTGCGGCAGACCCTGCGCGACCAGTCGGCGCAGGGGGTTTGCGAGGCTTGCGTAGTGCCGATTGCGTTTGTGTCCGATCACGTGGAGACGCTCGGCGAGATCGATCATGAGGCGCGGGGCGAAGCGCTAGCGCTGGGCATGAAAAGGTTTGAAGTGACCGAGGGCCTGAATAGTTCACCGGTATTCATACGCGCGCTTGCCGGGATGGTGGAAAACGCTGTTAGCGATCAGCACTCAGCACCGAGCCAGCGCCTGACAGAAGAACCGATTTTGATGACCGCCGAATGCTGATTGCTTGTATGATGTTCAGACTCGTGGAATTGCACAACCGTCGGCAGAAGGCCGGTTTTCGCTGAAACCCGGGCGCTGGATGTTGACCTTTAACTATTAAAGAGGGAAGCACATGGCAGATTCGCAAACGGAAGCGGCAAAACCCGCGGAACCCGCCAAGCCGGCGGCCGCGCGGGGAACCGAAGCTAACAAGTTCGTCGGCACTCCGGCAGTGGGCACCTCCAAAGCCGCGGCGGTAGCGGGACTCAACTCGGTCGGACCGGACAACAGCGCGGCGAACCAGCAGAGGCGGCTGTTCGTATGGAGCGCAGTGGTGGCTTTTCTGGCCGCCTGGTTTCTCGCATTCTTCCGCTTCTTCCTGCCGCGCACGCTGTTTGAGCCCGCCACGCGCTTCAAGATCGGTTATCCATCGGATTACGGTTTGGGGGTCGATACCAAGTGGCAACAGAAGTACCGCATCTGGGTGGATCGCTCTCCGGACCGGCTGTTCGTGATCTATGCCCGCTGCACGCACCTGGGCTGCACGCCCGACTGGAAACCCAGCGAAAACAAGTTCAAGTGTCCCTGCCACGGCAGCGGTTATGACAGCGAAGGCGTGAATTTTGAAGGGCCGGCGCCGCGCCCCATGGACCGCGCACATGTGGAACTTGCACCCGACGGCCAGATTCTGGTGGATGTTTCGCAGCTCTTCCAATGGCCCAAAGGGCAGGAGTCGCAGTTCAATAAGGACGGCGCATTCCTGCGCGTGTGAGAACCATTTTCGCCGCAGATTGACGCAGATTTACGCAGATATAAGGAACAAAAATGGCTGATGAAAAAAGCGGCAACGGTAAGCCAGTCGGCACGCTAGAAAAGGTCACCACTGGACTTAAGGAAGGGGTACAGTCCCTCAAGACTGATCTTCCTGCCAAGGCGAAGGAACAGATCGAGGGGATGAAGGACCCGACCAAGACCCAGGTGTACACGTCGATCTTCCGCCACAAGCACGACGATACGCCACGGAACCGCGCCCTGGGGGTGTTGTCCAATGTGTTTCTCCATCTGCACCCCGCCAAGATCAACCGCGACGCCGTGCGGTACAGCTACACCTGGGGAATGGGCGGCATAACGTTCTATCTTTTTATCGTACTGACGTTTACCGGGGTTCTGTTGATGTTCTACTACCACCCCACCAAAGTCCAGGCTTTCCGCGACATCCTTTACCTAGAGCACGACGTGCCGTTTGGGAAACTCCTGCGTAATATGCACCGCTGGGCGGCGCACTTGATGGTGATCGCCGTATGGCTGCACATGTTCCGCGTGTTCCTGACCGGTTCGTACAAGAAACCACGCGAATTTAATTGGAACGTGGGTGTGATCCTGCTGGTACTGACCCTGCTGCTGTCGTTCACAGGCTATCTGCTGCCGGATGATCAGCTTGGATTCTGGGCGGTCACCGTTGGCACGAACATGGCAAGGGCCACACCGCTACTCGGACACGAAGGTCCGTTCGGCAAGTACCTGGGCATGACGCCATACAACGATATCCGCTTTGGCCTGCTGGGTGGTTCGATCGTGGATGCCAATGCGCTGTTGCGGTCCTATATATGGCATTGCATCGGCATTCCCATAGTTGCTTCGATTTTCATGATTGTGCACTTCTGGCGCGTCAGGAAAGACGGGGGCATCTCAGGTCCGGCGCCGGTGATGCTGGAAAGCGAGGCAGACAAGCCACGGCGGGGGCCTAAGGCCGCGGGAGAGTGAGAATTACACCGCAGAGGACGCGGAGGACATAGAGGAAAAGCGACTTGGGGACTTGGGGACTCGGTGCCACGGAGACGCGGCGACATCCTCGTACGGCGATCTCCAAGTTGCCGAGGCCCAAATCACCAAGTCTCTCCTCTTTTGATCTGCGTTTATCAGCGTTGATCTGCGGCGAGAAGTTTTGGTCGAGAGGGTTTTATGGATTGGCGACAACTTTGGGAAATCATCTCCGCGCCCGACAATGTGCCTATTGTGGGGTTGATTCCGCTCCTTGTCTTCTACATCTATCTCGCGTGGAAGCAGGCGCACGCCAACGACGAACTGGTGGACCGGCTCGAAGCCGATCCGGCGATGGCCAAGACCCACCACCGCAAGACGTGGCCGCTCAAACCGGGTTGGGCGAAGGAAGTGCACGTTTGGCCGTTCCTATTGCGGGTGGAGTTCCTGGCAGCCATCATTGTCACCATTATTCTGATGGTCTGGTCCATCACCCTCAGTGCACCTCTGGAGGAGCCGTCAAACCCCAACCTCACGATGAATCCCGCGAAAGCGCCATGGTATTTCCTGGGATTGCAGGAGATGCTGGTTTACTTTGACCCGTGGATTGCGGGCGTGGTGATGCCAACTCTGATTATCGTCGGCCTGATGGTGATTCCTTATATAGATACGAACCCGCTGGGCAGCGGCTACTACACCTGGAAGCAACGCAAGTTCGCCATTTCGACTTTTCTGTTCGGCTTCATCGTGCTTTGGGTATCGATGATCATCATCGGCACGTTCATACGCGGCCCCGGATGGCAGTGGTTCTGGCCCGGACAGACCTGGGACCACAACCGGCTCATCTATGAAGTCAATCGTGACTTGCCGGACATCTTCGGAATCGCTTCCAATTTTGCGAAGCTCGTCTTCGGGGCGGTCGTTGTGGGCGGCTACTACGTGATCGGCGGATTTATTGTGCACGCGCTGTTCCGTAAGCGCAAGGATTATGAGCGCATGAGCCTGATCCAGTACTCCACCATGATGATCTTTCTTCTGACTATGGTCGCGCTGCCGCTGAAGATGCTGTTGCGGCTGGCATTTAACATCAAGTATGTGTGGGTAACACCATGGTTTAATGTTTGACGAGGGTAGCTGGTAGTTAGCAACTAGTGAGGAAGCGCAGCTCGCATGGCTGGCTATCGAGATTTAGTGCCTTGGCAGAAGTCAATGGCACTAGCGACTAAGATATATCGAGCAACGCGTGGATTTCCGAAGGATGAACTGTACGGATTGACAAGTCAATTGTGGCGGGCGGCTGTTTCTGTTCCCAAATATCGCGGAAGGTTATGGGCGCGACTCGATAAATGAATTCCGTTACTCTGTAGGGCAAGCGCGGGGATCACTCGCTGAAGTGGAAACACCGATTGAAATTGCGAGAAGCTTGGGTTATTTGTCTATAGAAGTCGCGTGCGGATTACTCACCGCGACTGAAGAAGCTGGCCGTATTCTTACGGGGTTGCGCGCTTGGTCGGAGAAAGACAGCACCGAGTAGCAGGTTTTTCCTGGCTACAAGCTGCTAGCTACTAACTACTTCGGAGGTTGTGCGTGGCTGAACGGCCAAATCCAGATAGCGATCCGGTAGTAAGCAAGTCTTATGCGCCGCACTATGTCATAGCGATGGCGCTGACCATGGCCACGCTCTTTTGGGCACTATGGGACGAAGGCGTCGGACAGCGGCCCTGGAAAAGCTTCCAAGAGGAATGGAAACAGCGCTATGGCGCTTTCCTGAATACCGCCCATTCCACTTCAGACAAGTCGCTCAAAGAAGTGGAGAGCATGTCCGAGTATCGCCAGCTTCAGCAGGCCTACGAGCAGGCCGGCCTGGCGGCCAAGCCGCGCCGGGATGAAATCCAGAAAAAGCTTGAGGAGCTTAACGCCAAGATTGGCGCGGTGCAGAACGTATTCACCGACCGGCGCGCCTATGTCAATGCCATCACCTATCAGATTGAGACTGATAGCAGCGCCTCTGGCAAGAAAAGCAAACAGGATGATCTGCAGAAGTATGAACAGGAAAAATCTGCGGTGAAGTATCCCGACGGGCACAAAGAGGAATACAGCTTTCACGAACTGGAGGAAAAGTACAACTCGCTGAAGGACGAGCGCACCAAGCTCGGCGCGGAACTGGCGGAGATCCTGAAACCGGTGACCGCGGCCGATGCAGCGCGGACCACCTTCATCGCCGAGCACATGGTGGATCTGACGCCCGAACAAATTGACGGATTGAAGAGGAAAACCAGCGAGTGGGATCCGAAGATCCTGCAGATCAACGTGGCCGACGCCAATATCGTAGACCGTTGCGAGTCCTGTCACATGGGCGCGCGCGAACCGCTCAAGATCAGCGCGGCCGCCATGAAAGTGAAGGGATCGAAACAGCCGGACGAGTACGCACGGGCATTTGTGAGCCACCCGGAGGTTGCGCTGCTCAAGGCGCATGACCCGGAAAAGTTCGGGTGTTCTCCGTGCCATCAGGGCAACGGCCGGGCGACTACCAGCGTCGAGAAGGCCCATGGCAATTATGAGCACTGGCTGTGGCCGCTATTCCCGAAGGCCAACGTAGAGGCCGGTTGTCAGACCTGCCACGCCGCCGACATGGTATTGGCAAGCGGCGGCAGCGACGTCGGTTGGATCATTGGCGAAGGCAAGCATCTTTACCGGCAACGTGGCTGCATGGGTTGTCACCGCTACGAAGGTTACGACAAGGAACCGGAAGATTTAGCCTCCGTCAGCCAGCAGATTAAGCAATTCGAGCAGGAAAAAACCGATAATCGAAAACAAGCCGCATACCTGATGA
>JBEKOS010000031.1:0-16598 GCA_049521535.1 Terriglobales bacterium
AGCAGGAACTGGCGCTTACGACGCGCATTGATCAGATGCACAACCGCCGCTCTCCTCTTTTTCACCAATGGCTTAGCGCACCGCAGGTCGGATCCTGTTATGGCGTGGCGGAACAGGATCTCGCTACGGTTAGTGCCTGGCTGCAACGAAGCGGTTTCAAGATTGACTCGGTTCCGGCAGGTAAGATGCTCATTATCTTCAGCGGGACGGCAGGACTTGTGCGGCAGGTGTTCCACACGGAGATTCACAACCTGGACGTACATGGCGAAAAGCACATTGCCAACATGACCGCACCCCAGATTCCTGCAGCACTCGCTCCTGTGGTTGCCGGATTTCGTTCGCTGCACAATTTCTTTCCCAAACCATTGGTTCACCTGGGCGGCTCAGGTTCGCAGGCTTCAGGGGACGGCGCCTGGTCAGGTTCGGCCTTGGATGACACTGCAAAGGGTCCAGGCAATCGCTCCCACGGAGATCCGGGGGGGGCGCACTCCCTCTTGAACATTGTAGTCAGCTCCAGCGAGATTCTTCACATCGTCGGTCCGCAGGACCTATACGTAATCTACAACGAAAACCCGCTGCTCAAAGCTTCCACGCCGATCAATGGCGCTGGGCAAACCTTGGCGGTCATCGAACCGACTGACATTCACACGATTGACGTGACCACCTTCCGTACCGAGTTTGAGCTGCCAGCGTATCCCGCATCGCCAAATGAGACGCAGGGCGGCGTTAACTACCTGTTCGGAATTAGCGGATATTGCACGGATCCCGGAGTAGTGAGTGGAGCGGAAGGCGAGGCTGACCTGGATGTGGAATGGGTAGGCACCACCGCGCCGAATGCCATCATAGATTTCGTCGCCTGTGCCGACACCGCAACCACTGCGGGAGTTGACCTTGCGGGCACCTATGTCGTCAATGATCTTGCCAGCACCGTGTCGGCGGTCAGCGTCAGCTATGGAGTTTGCGAGGCGCAACTCGACGGCAGCACCATATACGGAACGAATTCCCTCTACCAGATGCTTTGGGAACAAGCGGTAGCAGAGGGGCAAACCGTGGTAGTCGCCGCGGGGGACAGTGGAGATGACGTCTGCGACCGGGGCGATGCATCCGGCGTGGGGGCAACCGGGCTTTCCGTGAGCGGCATTTCTTCCACGCCGTACAATGTTTCCGCCGGCGGTACCGATTTCAGCGACACGTACGACGGACGTATTTCTGATTATTGGATCGCCACGAACTCACCGCCTTTCCTCTCGGCTACGTCTTACATCCCCGAAAAGGCCTGGAATAACACCTGCGGCAGCACGGTTGCCGCCACCGATCTAGGATTGACCCCGGAACAGGTTTGCAACAACGCGGACGACAGCTTTACCGTCACGCTGGATGGCGGTGGCGGCGGGATCAGCACAGTTTATAGCCTGCCCACATGGCAGAGCGTCTACGGCGTCGGATTGGGCAGCAACTTCACTTCGACGTCACACCGCAATCTGCCTGACATCGCCATGTTCGCAGCAGACTATAGCTTTTGGAATCACGCGCTGATTCTTTGCGACTCCGATCTCGACCCGTGCAACTACAGGAACCCGCCGGACGGGGACGCTCTTGCCAATACCGCCGGCGGAACCTCATTCGTTGCGCCGATCTTTACCGGCATCATCGGTCTGATCAACCAGGCCCACCCTTCGGGCAACCCGGCTCAGCCTACGCGCCAGGGCCAGGCGAACTATACCCTCTATGCGCTCGCCAACGCAGAGTACGGCACGCCCAGTACGGAAAACACGTCAGCTACCAAGCCCAGCGTGTACACCTGCGAGTCCAACTATCTCGCGATTAATGCGTACAGCAGTATTTTTTCGGATTGTGTTTTCCATGACATCAACCGCACGCCGGTAAACGGCACCAGTACTTGCTTCGGCCCAACCAATACGAGTTGCATTGTGGACAATAATGATCAGCCGTGCACCACTGGAACGTCGGGCTGTTTCACGGCAACCGAAGGCGATGCGATCGGGTTGCTCTCCGTCTCTGCCACGACGTTTGAAGCCGCCTATCCTCAGAGCGCAGGCTATAACGCAGCAGGCGGTTTGGGCAGCGTCAACATCACCAACCTGGTGCAGAACTGGGATTCAGTAACTCCACAGTTCGCCAGCACTACCGCCGTTACGGCCAATCCGAGCTCGATCAGCACTGCGGGCACAACTACACTAACCGCAACGGTAACCGCCACCGGCCGAGGTGGCATGGCGCCGCCCCTGGGAACCGTCACCTTCTACACCGGGACCTCATGTGCTGGTACCTTGCTGGGCACCTCGATGCTGGTCCCCGCTTCCGGCTGCACCGGAAGCTGCACAGCCACCGCAACATTGACAGGCGTTACTGCCGCTCAACTCGGCGGTACAGGCACGGATAGTGTGATCGGCTGCTTCAGCGGGGACGGCGCCAACGACGCTCCTTCCAATGGCAATACTTCGGTCACCGTGGGCGGAAGCAAGACAGCTTCGACCACCACGGTGACATCGAGCCAGGATCCGTCAACGTCAGGCGAGTCCGTAACGCTGACCGCGACGGTTACACCAGCCGGGCCACCCACGCCGACGGGTACTGTCGGCTTTACGACGAATGGGAATGTCCTCACCGGGTGTTCGACTTTGACACTTTCTTCCGCGCGCACGGCGGCCTGCACCACCTCAGCGCTCGCGGTGGGCACCGATGCCATCGTCGCTACCTATTCGGGCGATAGCAACTACGCGGACAGCAGCGAAAGCCTTTCGCAACTAGTAAACCCGATTCCGACAGCAGTGCAGTTTGTTCCAGTGACGCCCTGCCGGGTGGTGGATACCCGTAATGCAGATGGTCCTTTCGGCGGCCCCGAACTCACGACCGGGGAAACCCGCAGCTTTGCGATTCTTTCCGGGCCGTGCACCGGCATACCCGCGACCGCCTCGGCGTACTCGCTCAACGTTACGGTGGTACCGCCGGGTCCACTTGGTTACCTTACGATCTGGCCGGCGGGCGAGGGGCAGCCTACCGTATCCACATTGAACTCACTCGACGGACGGATTAAGGCCAACGCCGCGATTGTTCCGGCGGGAAGCTCGGGCGCGGTGAGTGTGTATGTTAACAACACAACCAACGTTGTGCTGGACATTGACGGCTATTTCGAGCCCAGCAGCAGCGCTTCGCTGGAGTTCTATCCGCTGACGCCCTGCCGAGTGGTGGACACGCGCGGGGCCACCGGCACACTTGGCGGGCCTTCGCTGGTTGCCAAGACGGAACGCGATTTCCCGGTGAAGGATGGCCTCTGCTCTATTCCGGAGACGGCCATGGCGTACTCGCTGAACTTCACGGTGATACCGCCGACGGGCGGAACACTGGCTTACCTGACGGTGTGGCCGCAGGGCGAAACGCAACCGTTGGTTTCTACGCTGAACGACTTAACAGGAACGGTTGTGGCCAACGCTGCCATTGTGCCCGCGGGCGCCAGCGGCGAGGTGGCGGTCTACCCGAGCGATGATACCAACCTGGTGATTGATGTGAACGGCTACTTCGCGGCGCCGGGGACGGGGGGCTATAGCCTCTACGCTGTAACGCCTTGCCGGGTCTTAGACACGCGCAAGACCACCGGCGAATTCACGGGAGAACTTACCGTCAAGGTCACGGGCAGCAGTTGCGCTCCCCCCAGCACGGCGAAGGGGTTTGTGTTCAATGCCACAGTGATACCATCTGGCGACCTGGGATATCTGACCCTATGGCCGGACGGGGAGTCGCAACCGGTGGTCTCGACGCTGAACGCGCTGGATGGCGACATCACCTCCAATATGGCGATCGTGCCAAACAGCGACGGTGAGACCGATTCTTTTGCCAGCGGCACCACGCAACTGGTACTCGATATCTCTGCGTACTTCGCACCTTAGAAACGCTCCATTCCACTCCTGACCCGTCCAGCATAGGCGCGGGATCGATCAGGAAGAGGGGAACAAGGAACCAACGAATTCTGCCCAATGAGGAGAGAATCTATGAATCGCAAGTTGTCGTTTTCCTTTGCCGCCATGTTTGTGCGCCTGTTCTGGAACTGCGCTAGCCTGCTGCTGACGCTGGCGATTCTCTGGGCGCTTCCCTCGGCGCACGCGTTCGCACAGGCCAGGCACTTTGTGGCCCCCGCGACATACAACGAGAGTGTGCTCCACAGTTTTTGCTCGTCGACCAACTGCGTCGACGGCTCACAGCCTCTTGGCGGCCTGATCGCTGATTCTCATGGCAACCTTTATGGCACGGCCACCGGGGGTGGCACGAACAGCCAGGGCGTAGTCTTCGAATTGAGTCCCAGCGGCTCAGGCGGGTGGACGCAGACGATACTTTACAACTTCTGCGCGTTGACCAATTGTGACGACGGGGCAAACCCGCAAGGGAATTTGATCTTCGACTCTGCCGGCAACCTCTATGGCGCCGCCAATGCCGGCGGCACGGGCTCGGCCAGCGGCGGCGTTGTATTCGAGCTTAGTCCACCCAGTAGCGGCAGCGGGGCATGGACGGAAGCGGTTTTATACAACTTTGGCAGCGTAAACCTAGGCAGCGGCTTTAGCTGCGGTGACGGCTGCGGTCCGCAGGGGAGCCTGGTCTTCGACTCTGTCGGGAACCTCTATGGTGTTGCCTACTCAGGCGGACCGAACCAGCCCTGTCCGGATTCGGCTTTCGAAACCGGTTGCGGCCTGGTCTTTAAATTGAGTCCAGGCGGCAGCAGCGGCGGCTGGACGGAAGAGACCTTTTATTACTTCTGCCAGCAGGGTGGTTCCACCTGCACCGACGGCGCCGGCCCTAACGCCGTTATCCTCGACTCCGAAGGCAATCTCTACGGCTCCACCAGGGGAGGGGGTGCGCAAGGCGCCAATACGGGCGCGGTGTACAAGATCACCCCCGCCGGCACCGAAACTGTGCTGTACAACTTCTGCTCCAAGACCGATTGCGCTGACGGGAAGAACCCTCACAGTGACCTGGTCTTTGATTCCCATGGCAACCTCTATGGGACGACTGCCTATGTTGGAACTATTTTCGAGCTGAGTCCGCCATCGAGCGGCAGCGGCTCCTGGACCGAAACGGTGCTCGCCAGTCTTGGAGGGAGCAATCTGATCCTGGACGCCCGAGGCAATCTCTACGGTAACGCAGGCGGGGGCGTTAACGGTGACGGCATCACTTTTGAATTGAGCCCGCCCAGCGGCAGCGGCGCCTGGACTGAGACGGTGCTTTACAACTTCTGCTCGGCGGCCAATTGTACCGACGGGAATAATCCTGTCTTTGCCGGGCTGCTGATGGATTCCGCCGGCGACCTCTTCGGCACGACTCTTGCGGGAGGCTCGGATACGACTGGTTGCGGGGAATTGGGAACAGGCGTCGGTTGCGGCGTGGTCTTCGAACTGATGTCAACTGCGACCGCCACGACCACCACCATTACGTCTTCCGCCAATCCGTCGAACGTGGGCGAAGCGGTTACTTTTACCGCAACAGTGGCGCCGGCCGGACCGCCTACACCCACCGGATCCGTCGTTTTCACTTTCAATGGAACGACGATCAGCGGCTGTTCAGCCGTCGCGCTTTCTTCGTCGCGCACTGCAGAGTGCACCACTTCCACGCTACCCGAGGGGGAGGACGCGATCGAAGCTTCTTACTCGGGGGACGACAATTACAAGAGCAGCAGCGGTTCTTTGACCCAGATTGTCGGCACGGTTTCCACTACTACGGTCACCTCCAGCATGAATCCCTCCACCATCGGGGACTCCGTCACCCTTACCTCAACGGTGACGCCTGCCGATTCCCCCTCTCCGACCGGGACAGTGAGTTTTACCACCAATGGCGCCGCGATTTCCGGGTGCACCACGCTGACGCTTTCATCGTCTCGCACCGCTGAATGCACCAGTTCTACGCTGGCAGTGGGAACAGACGCGATCGTGGCGAGCTACTCCGGTGATAGCAAGTATCTCAGCAGCATGGGTACGCTCGCGCAACTGGTCAACCCGATTCCGACGCCAGTGCAGTTCTTTTCCGTCACGCCCTGTCGAATTGTCGATACACGCGGCGCCGCGGGTCCTTTTGGCGGTCCAGAACTCACCGCGGGTGAGACTCGGAGCTTCACGATTCCCTCCGGTCCGTGTGCTGGCATCCCCAGCACCGCCGTGGCCTATTCGCTGAACGTCACAGTCGTTCCCCCGGCGCCTTTGGGATATCTTACGATCTGGCCAGCGGGGGAGGGGCAACCCACGGTGTCCACCCTGAATTCACTCGACGGCCGCGTCAAAGCAAACGCCGCGATCGTGCCGGCGGGAACCTCGGGAGCAGTCAGTGTGTATGTCAACAATGCGTCCAACGTTCTGTTGGACATTGACGGCTACTTTGCGGCCAGCAGCACTGCCAGTCTGGAGTTCTACCCTCTCACGCCGTGCCGGGTGGCAGACACCCGTAAGGCCGACGGTCCGCTGGGAGGGCCGGCGCTGGTGGCCAAGACAGAACGGAGTTTCCCCGTCCTGTCCAGCAGTTGCAGCATACCCAGCACGGCGCAGGCCTATTCGCTGAACTTCACCGTGGTACCGCCGGCGACCGGCGACGCGCTGGAGTATCTGACGGTGTGGCCCGAGGGAGAGGCGCAGCCGGTGGTGTCCACGCTGAACAATTTCACGGGGACGATCGTGGCCAACGCGGCAATTGTGCCGGCAGGGACGGGCGGCGGCGTCTCGGTCTATCCGAGCGATGCGACGAACCTGGTGATTGACGTGAACGGCTACTTTGCGCCGACGGGGACGGGCGGGCTGCAGCTCTACACGATAACCCCTTGCCGGGTGCTGGACACGCGCAAGACCACCGGTAATTTCACAGGTGAGCTTACGGTCAATGTCGCAGGCAGCAGTTGCGCCCCGCCCAGCACGGCGCAGGGCTATGTATTCAATGCGACGGTGGTACCGTCTGGCGACCTGGGATACCTAACCTTGTGGCCGGACGGGGAGACACAGCCGGTGGTATCGACCTTGAATGCGGCGGATGGCGACATTACCTCCAACATGGCAATTGTCCCAAATCGTGACGGAAAGACGGATGCCTATGCCAGCGGCACCTCGCAGTTGGTGCTGGATATTTCGGCATACTTCGCTCCGTAGGAACGCTCTTTCCCAAGTCTGGCTCATTCTGCGCAAACTCGGGACGAGCCAGACTTTGGGACTCCAAAACTGCGGGAATGGTCACCACCCTGCTCCCCGCTGCTGCGCGCGTTCGTGGCATACAGCGGCGGGATGAAAAATAGCTGCAACCAGGCAGGGTAACTCTGAAGCGCTTGAGACTACACCTTGGATCGTTGGAGTGAATGGCTGAGGAGGCCATACCGCATGTTGAGTTCGAAAATCGCACCTGCCACGCTGATCGCCCTTGTGGTTATGCTGCTTACAGCGCCCGCCGCCTGGGGCCAGTACACCGAAAAGATCCTTTGGTCCTTCACCGGATACGGCGACGGGGGAATGGGGGCCGCGCCTACTTATGAAAGCTTGATCTTCGATTCTTCCGGAAACCTTTATGGCACTACCACCAGCGGCGGCACGGGCGGGGACGGAGGTATCGGGGGAAACGGCGTAGTCTTCAAGCTTATACCGACTTCCAGCGGGCCTTGGACCCCAGACCCTCTCCATCCTTTCGCGGGGGGTGACGAGGGATCTAGCCCTCTTTTCGGCGTGACCTTCGACTCCGCCGGCAATTTATACGGCGCCAACGAAAGCGACGGCGCGGACGGCCAGGGCACGGTTTACAAGCTGACGCCGGCCGGGACCTTCACTGTAATTTATACCTTCACCGGCGGCGCCGACGGAGGGGCTCCGCACACTCCGCTGGTATTCGATGCCGCCGGCAATCTTTATGGCACCACTTATCAGGGCGGATTAAGCTTCGGCACGGTCTTCAAGCTTACGCCGACTGCCAGCGGACCGTGGACCGAAACCACGCTTTATACATTTACCGGCGGCGCTGACGGAGGACAACCGTGGGCGGGCATAATTCTTGATTCCTCCGGCAACCTTTATGGCACGACCTCGGGATACGGCTCGGCCGGGAATGGCGGCGTCGTCTTCAAGTTGACCAAGGCGGCCAGCGCACCCTGGACCGAAACCCTACTTTACACCTTCACCGGCGGCAACGACGGAAGCGGACCGCTCGCGGATGTGACCTTCGACAGTTCCGGCAATCTCTATGGAACAACGGTAGGCGGAGGCTCGGGCGCACGCGGTGTCGTTTTCAAGCTGACGGCCGCACCCACTGCCCCCTGGGCTGAGACCGTGCTCTATGCCGCCACCGGCAGCAGTTTCGGCCAGCTTCATGCAAACGTGATCTTCGATTCCTTTGGCAACCTTTACACCACCTCAGCGTACGGCGGCTCCGCGAATTGTGGCACTGTGGGCTGCGGTTTCGTCTTCAGGTTGACTCCGACGGCCAGCGGGCCCTGGACCGCAAATGTCCTCTACTCTTTTTTGCAGACCGACCCCGACGCGGCTTCGGCTTATCCGGTCGGGGGCGTGGTCTTCGACTCCGCCGGTAATCTCTACGGCACCACAACTGACCGCGAAGGCCTGGTCTATGAACTGGTGGCGCCCACTTTTGTTTCTACCACGACCTCCTTGGCTTCCAGCGAGAATCCATCCAGCTTCGGTCAGGCAGTTTCCTTCACGGCGACGATAACGCCGGCAGGACCGCCTACTCAGACTGGGACAGTGGCGTTTGCCTCGCACGGTGTAGCTATCCCGGGTTGCTCTGGGTTAGCTCTTTCCTCTTCAGACACGGCATCCTGCACGACGGCTGCATTGGCGATCGGGACGGACGCGATCGAAGCGATCTACACCGGCGACAGCAACTACCATGGCAGCATCAGTTCAACATTGTCGCAAGTGGTGGATCCGGCAGCTACCGTTACCGCAGTAGCCTCTAATCTGAATCCTTCGACCTCAGGCCGCACGGTGACGTTTACCGCAACGGTGAGCGGCGGTTTTTCACCGACTGGTACGGTCAAATTTGACGCGAACGGCGCCACTATAAGCGGCTGTTTGTCGGTAACGCTCTCATTGGGCGCAGCGCAGTGCACCACGGCCACACTATCCGCAGGAAGTGATGCGATCACGGCCACATATTCCGGGGACACTAATAACGCTGGCGGAAGCGGAGCCCTGACGCAGGTGGTGAACAGCAGCACGCAGACCGCCACCACCACTAGCATGGTTTCGAGCCTCAATCCATCCACCTCTGAGCAATCGGTAACGTTAACCGCAACGGTGGCACCCGCCGGACCGCCGACTCCGGCGGGAACGGTCGGCTTTACGTCGCTTGGCACTGCTATCGGCGGCTGTTCGGCAGTAACCCTCTCTGGATCGCGCACGGCCACATGCACGACCTCCGCGCTGGCGGTGGGGACCGATGCGATCGTGGCGACCTACTCCGGCGATTCCCAGTACGGAGGCAGCATCGGGATATTTTCACAATTGGTGAACCCGGTTCCGACGGCAGTGCAGTTCGTCCCGGTCATGCCTTGCCGGGTCGTGGACACCCGCAATCCTGATGGACTCTTTGGCGGGCCCGCGATCAGCGGAGGCACGTTCCGCACCTTTGCGATTTCCGGGAGCCCGTGCACCGGAATTCCGGCCACCGCAACGGCGTACTCTCTCAATGTTACGGTAGTGCCGCCGGGTCCGCTGGGATACCTGACGATCTGGCCCGCAGGCGAGGGACAGCCCGCGGTTTCCACCCTGAACTCACTCGATGGCCGCGTTAAGGCCAATGCCGCGATCGTGCCGGCAGGAAGTGGAGGTGCGGTCACGGTGTATGCCAATAACACCACCAACGTGTTACTGGATATCAACGGGTATTTTGAAACCAGCAACAGTTCGACATTGCAATTTTTCCCGCTGACGCCGTGCCGGGTGGTGGACACGCGCAAGGCCGCTGGGCCCCTCGGAGGGCCGTCTTTGGTGGCCGCCACCGAACGCGACTTCCCGATCCTGTCGAGCACTTGCTCCGTTCCAAGCACTGCGATGGCCTATTCGCTGAATTTTACGGCTGTACCGCCGGCCACCGGAGACGCGTTGGAATATCTGACGGTGTGGCCGGAGGGAGAGACACAGCCGGTGGTCTCCACGCTGAACAACTTCACGGGGACGATTGTGGCCAATGCAGCGATCGTGCCGGCGGGAACGAGCGGCGGCGTAGCCGTCTATCCCAGCGACGCCACCAACCTGTTGATTGACGTGAACGGCTACTTTGCAACGCCAGGAACCGGAGGGTATTCGCTTTATACGGTGACGCCCTGCCGAGTACTGGACACGCGCAAGACAACCGGCGCTTTTACGGGGGCACTTACGGTCAACGTGGTGGGCAGCCCTTGTGCCCCGCCCAGCGCGGCGCAGGCGTATGTGTTCAATGCGACTGTATTGCCGTCGGGCGACTTAGGATACCTGACATTGTGGCCGGACAGTGAAACACAGCCAGTGGTTTCGACATTGAATGCCGTAGATGGCGCGATTACTTCCAATATGGCGATTGTTCCAAACAAAGACGGAAAGACCGCTGCATATGCCAGTGGCACCACGCAGTTGGTGCTGGATATCTCGGCATATTTTGCGCCGTAGATTTGCGTGCGAAGTGGCGGTTGGGGACCGTCACGACAGCCGGTCCCGCTTTGCGCGGGACCGGCGCTTCACGTGAACTGGTGAAGGAGGATCGTTCATTTGTATTTGGTACCCATCTTTTTGCTGATCATCGCGGGCTCGTGGCACGCCTGGCGTCACAATCCGTCATACTCCACCCGAACTACGCTCAAGTATCTTGGGGCGGCGGCGGTGATGGTGGCGGCTGTTCTGGGCGCGAGTGTAGTGATCTTCAGCCACACACAGCAGAGCTCGCCCGGGCTCGGCGTGGTTCTCATGATGATCATGGTCTTCTTCGGCGTCGCCGGTTTCACCATGACGGTGATTCGAATAAACACCGGCGCGGCTACCCATTTACCTCCATCCGTTCCGATTGGAGATACGCACCGTAGGAGAGTACGCCGCTGGGCCGAACGGGCCGGTCTTGCCCTGCTTTTCCTTTTGGCATCCGCGGCAATGGCGCCGGCGGGGCGGGAGCAGGGCCTGCTCGTCATGGGAGGCTTCGCGCTGTTCCTCGGCGCCATCATTTTGTTCCCGCTGTACTACCAGGCTCGGCTGTTCGATCGCAACCTGGCTGCGCTCGAGTCGAATCCCTGGATCCATTGGCAATATACCCACGAACAATGGGGAGAGTGGATCGAGGCGCAGGTTGCCCGCCTGCAGACGGTTTCGCCCGTGATTGACTGGAAGCGCGGCTGGCGCATCTTTCTTATGGTCATTGCCATTAGTGGCGGAGTGGCAGGCTTGTATGGCAATGGCTGGCAAGGAATCCTGGGCTTTATGTGCTTGATCGCTACGCTACTTTTGTTTGGCATATGGCTTGCAAGTTGGTTCGCTCGCCGTGCGCCGGACGTAATTCGCCGGCGTCTGGCTGCAGCCACGCCGGAAGCGTATTTCGGCCCGGATGGCTTGTACTGTGAGGGCAATTACATGCCCTGGATTCTCTCCGGGAACTATCTGACTGGCGTACAAGTTGATGAGCGTGCACCCCGGTCTTTGACTTTCCGCTTCAACAAAGTCGCGGGTTACCGGACTCTACAGGTCGAATGGTCGACTCCGATTCCGATTGATGCAGGCCGGGATATTGCATTGCTTTACCAGCGGCTCAGCGAACAGTGTCCTAAGGCATCGATCCAAATGGTCGCTTAGCAAGCATGAAAGACATCTTGGACTTGAGGTATGCAACCGACTAGGAGTTTCTTTGAAGCATAAAACAGCCCTACTGGCAGCAGTTGCAGCGGTGATCCTGGCGGGCCTGGCTGCAGCATGCAATCAGCAAAAGAAGGCTGCTTCAGCCGCACAACAAAAGCAACTCGCAACGCTCAAAGACTTGCGTGACAGCGGTGTGCTCAGCGAAGAGGAATACCAAGTCAAGTCGCAGGCGATCATAGCGGCCACGCCGCCGGTGCAATCCGAATCTGTTTTCGGGTCCGTATTGGGCAGCGGTACACGCACGGTTGAAATTACCGATCCGGTCTTGAACATGACGGCGGAAACCTTGGTGATCCCGGCCGACTGGAAGTTTGCGGGGACCGTGGCGCGGATTCCCAATTGCACATCCAGCGGTGCTTCTGTAAGGTACACTGCGCAAAGCGCCGACGGCAGCACTGCGTCCGAGATGTTTTCCGGCTATTCCTGGTCCTGGTACAGCGACTCCAACATGGCGAATGCCGTGAAGCAACGGGGCTGCGCCGTATTGCCCATCGTGACCGCCGCCGATTTCCTGAAGCAGGTGATGATAGCCAACCTGCGGCCAAACGCTCAGGTCATAGAGATTGGACCACTTGCGCCTGCCTTCCAGGCGGCGATTGAGGAGCAACTCAAGAAGAGGCGTGAGGCGAATGCACAAGTGGCAGCGTCGTACGGGCAGCCGCCGCAGCAACTCGTGTATGAAGGGGCTCGTGCGCATATCGCCTACACCCGCGCGGGGCAGCCAGTCGAAGAGAGGCTCGTTGCCGTCATTCAATGCACCATCTCTCACCAGGGGGCCATGTTTAACCGGCCCGCTTCGCAGACCAACCAGTGCAGCACAGTCGTCATGGGAGTGCAACGCGCCCCCCAGGGCAAGCTGGAGAGCATGCAGCCGGTCTTCGCCAAGATTGTGCCTACGATAAATCAGGCTTGGGACCAGCGGATTAGCCAGATCATCCAGCAACAAGGCCAGCAGGCCATTAACGCATCGTGGGCGGCGCACAACCAGATGATGAAACAGGGCGAAGCCTTCGGTAAGCAAATGACCGCCCAGCACAATGCCTTTATGCAGCAGCAGCAGGTCAGCCACGACAAGTTCATGAAGCAGCAACAGGTCGCGCGGGACGCCAGGCAACATCAAACGGAACAAACTATCCAGATGATTCAAGGAGTCGGCACCTATACCAACCCAAACACCGGTGAGCGTGCCGTGGTCACCAATCCCAACCAGCACACGTTTCAAGGGTCAGATGGGACTTTAGTGAACACCAACGACGCAAATTGGGACAAGAACGAAAAGAACACAAATAACACCTGGACCGAGATGGTGCCCACGCCATAGCGGGACACTGCTGGGCGGGAGAAGCCCCAGCCAACGCTACTGGCATAAGGCTCTAATCGACCTCTGCACTCAATTTCCGGACGTATACTTCAGGAAGTGACTTCAGGGGTGCTGTACTCAGAGGAGATATTTATGAACCCAAGGATTACGTTTTCGGCCACGATAATCGCCGTCGTGCTCGCTTGCGTCAGCGTGATTTTCGGCCAACAGCAGGCAGGCCCTTCCGCTGCGCAACAAAAGCAACTCCAGTCGCTAAAGGAATTGCGCGACCAAGGCGTGTTGAGCGAAGACGAATACCAGGCCAAGGTCAAGGCGATTGGCGCAGCCGCGCCGGCGTCGAATGCGGGCTCCCAGCCCACCGTTGGCCTGCGCTCAGTAGACGTTTCCGACCCGGTATTGGGCATGACAGCGGCCACTGTGGAGCTTCCGGCTGATTGGAAGTTCGATGGATCTGTGGCGCGGGGCAGCGACTGCACTTCCCAAGGCGCTCACGTCAGGTACTCCGTGCAGAGTGCCGATGGCAACACTGCTTTTGAGCTGTTTCCCACCTACGTCTGGTCCTGGAATACGAACGCGAATATGGCGAATGGCATGAGGCAGCATGGCTGCACCGTAGTGCGAGTCCTCACCGCCGCCGATTTTCTGAAGCAAATCATGATACCCAAGCTGCGGCCCAACGCGCAGATCATCACGGTCGGACCACTGGCCCCGGAGGGCCAGGCAAGACTCGACGCGCAACGCCAGCAGATGATCGAGGGCACCGTGCGAAACGGCGCCGCGAAGGGGTTTTCGCGAGAGCAAAGCTTAAAGATCATCGGCCCGACCCTGGACGGGGGCAGGGCGCACATTACCTACAGCCACGCCGGGCAACCGATCGAAGAATGGCTCACGGCCGTCATTCAATGCAATGTTCATTATCCCAAGGCGACGTACAATCAGCCCGCCGGGGAGAACGCGCAGTGCTCGACACAATTCATGTCGGTGGCACGCGCCCCCCAGGGTCAAATGGAAACCATGAAACCGGTTTTTAACAAGATCGCTCTTAAGATAAATCCCGCCTGGGACCAAAGGATGGGCCAGATCATCGCGCAACAAGGCCGGCAGCAAGAGGCGGCATCGTGGGCGTCGTTCAACAGCATGATGCAGCAAAATGCCGCTGCCCAGGACGCCCGGACCCAACAGCATAATGCCTTCATGCAACAGCAGGACGCCAACTTCGCAAACAGCCAGGCGCGTATTCAGGCCAATCAGCAGAATTTTGCCCGTGGCCAGGCGCAGGTTCAGGCCAACCAGGACGCGATGACCCATAGCGCGGTGGAAACCGAGAAATATGCCTTGGGTATTCACACCGTCCAGAATCCAACCACCGGCGCGACTACGAATGTCAACAACGGATACAAGTACACTTACCAGAGGTCTTCGGACGGAAAGATTTTCCAAACTGATGATCCCAATCTTAAGCCCGGGGACTATGACCGAGCCGGCGAAACCTGGACAGCGACGCAACCGGCCAAATAGAGGCATCGGTGATTGAGTGACTTGTGACTGGCGATTGAAGAGGGCATCAGTAATGGTGTGAATGTTGATTTGTGCCTGCGGGACATGGCGAACAATCCGAAGGAGATACCTGTGAAACACACAATTGCCTTTTCAGCAGGTGAGCTATCGCGTCGACCAAAACTGGGACTTTCGCATGGGGCAGATTATTCAACAGCAAGCCAGTCAAGCCATCGCCGCCTCCAATGAACAGTTCAACCAGATGATGAAGAACAACGATGCCCTCCAGGCCCAGAGGACACAACAGTGGCAAACCAACGAAGCCGCGCGGCAAGCCTCAGTCGACCATTCCATCGCTAATGCCCGGGCCCAGCAGAATGCCATGGATCAGTCTGCTCACAATACGGTCCTGTATGCGCTCGATGAAAAGGCATACGTGAATCCGCAGAACGGACAGGAGTACGACCTCAGCAATAGGTACCATCACGCCTACCTGAGTTCGGATGGCACTACGGTGCTCCAGAACAACAACGGATTTAACCCAAATGGGTACTCGCCGGGGACGACCTGGTCGCAGTTGGAGCCGAAGTAAGATGATGCCGGTGTAGTCTTAGGCGTCCTTTTCAGAGCTTCGGAATGGCGGCCAGGCCCGGCAACTTTAGTCGGTTGTTCTGAGCGACTCGAACCACTTATTCCTGCGCCCAGCGTAATGGTCCCTCAAACGGTCTTCGACGTGTTCCGGTTCCCAAACTGCTGCACGCTCCAACCCAACGCATTCTTGGCGTGTCGCCGACCTGATCTGCCCGTTTTCATAGATCCTAAAGACGTCTTTGTTGATTGGGTCTTGAATGAATTTCGGGGGAGGCTGCAATTTTTCATCCAGCGAGATGTGACCCACTATTGGCCATCGTCCCTTCATTATCGCGCGGTCCATTACGGCCACAAAAAACAAAACTGGACGTTCAAGCACCGTCTGTAGCGCTAATTCCTCCGATACGTGCGAATCGTAAAATGCAAAGGTCGCGTCGGGAAGAACGCGTGCATATATGTGCGTTCCATTGCCGAGAGGAATCTTCACAATGTCGCCGACCGTGCGTTTCTTCGATTTCATTTTGTGCGTTCTAAATCTGAGCAAGACTCTGTCGCGGCTAACTCACCGACTTCTTCTCGAACTGCCTTAGTCCGGCGACCAGCAGTATAGCGTCAAAGAAAGTCAGCGCAGTCAGTACTGCCGTGATTGACAAATGGGGAAATTGCGGAACCAGCGTGGCGCGCAGCCCTTCGCTGGCATAAACCAGCGGATTGACAAGCACGACTTTTTGCAGGATAGGGAAGGTTCCTAGCGCGCTCCACGGATAGTAAGCACAGCCAAAGAAAATCACGGGAGTTATAACCATGCCGAACATCAGCCCGATGTGTTGCTGATTGATACTGCACCCCAAGGCCAGTCCCCCACAGGCGGCGAAGATGGATACCAGTAGCATCACCAGAGCAAACACCAGTGGTGCTTTGATGCTGATCTCAACTCCGGGCCGCAGGACCAGCCATGCCAGCGGGATCACAACCAGCCCGGCAACCATCGCCTGCAGTATCCCGGCAATCACTTTCTCGATGGCAACCCAGGCAACGCCGGTCGGGGCAAGCAAGCGATCGTCGATTTCCCTCGTAAACTGAAACTCAGCAATCAGAGGCATGGCAACTGCCCAGATTCCGGTGAATACCATGCTGATGGCGATGATGCCCGGCAGCAGAAGACTCTTGTATGCCAGCCGCATGTAGCCGCTGCCGACCATGGCATCGGCGCGCTCTTGTCTTCGCTGCGACCCGATGAGTGCGAACACCAACCATCATTCCCGGCGGACCTCATCGGTAAGCAGTCAAGTGTTTTAGAAGTATATCTCAGGCAAATTGCCTGT
>JBEKOS010000032.1:0-16590 GCA_049521535.1 Terriglobales bacterium
TTCCTAGTCGCATGATTTTGTCGGACCGAACGCCGGTGAGGCTCAAGATGCCTTATCCGGTGTCCTTGTCTGCCAGCCAGATCGGCCAAGGCATCGAATGGGAGGTTGCACAGGACGTATTGGTTAACGGCTTCGTGGTGATTCCCCGGAACGCAAAAGCAGTCGCGAAGGTGTCAACCGTATTCCGGGCGGGTGGTACTGCGAGATTGAGCATGGCCATCAGCCATGTGACGTCGCCAACGGGATTGTTTATTCCCTTGCAGGCAACCGTCGATCACAGCCAGATTCTCAATTTCTCTCCGGAGCGTCTCACCGACGACGAGGTAGTGCAGCAGGGCCAGCAGGTAGTGGTTTATGTTCACGGAGATATTCCCGTCACTGCCCTGGCCAGCACCCAAGCCAAGGCGGCCAGCGACAATACCGGAAAACTTTCCATTCCGGACGGCACTCCAGTCAGGTTGCTTCTGGCCAAGGATCTATCCTCAGATACTGCCGCAATCGGCGATCATGTCGGTTTTGAGGCGGCTGAAAATGTAGTAGTGGATGACACGCTGGTGGCCATCAGAAAAGGGACTGTCGCCTGGGGAACTGTGACTCAGTCGATTGCAGGCAACAGTGCCGGGCGCACCGGCAAACTCGCCGTTACGCTCGATTTCATCCGGCTTACCGATGGCAGCACTGCCCGCCTGCGCGGCGCACAAGCCTCCACGGCTGCGGTAGCTGCAGGCCGTGTGGCCACGGTCGAGAAGAAAATGGGGGCCTTTGTTCTGGGTGCGGAACGAGCCAACAATACCATGATCCCCCAAGGCACGGTCATTACTGCTTTCGTTGATGGCGGCGCGCAGGGCGGACCGAGCGCGGCGCCCGCACTGAATGCAAGATAAGCGATCCGGATAATCAAAAGATGTCCACTTGTTCATGCGGCGATGTGACCGGCAATGATGGCAAGCATTGCGATCGCTGCGCCGCACTGCGGGTGCTGGATCTTGAGGCTGGCGCGTCAAATCAGGCGATTAAGGATGCGTACCATTCCATGGCGAAGGTCTGGCATCCGGATCGTTTTGAACACGATGTTGCCCTAAGAAAACTTGCGGAAGACAAATTTAAGCGCATCAATGTCGCCTACCAACTATTGACCCATCATAGTTTCGCAAGCCGCCGAGCGCATGCGCCGCGGCCGCAGCCTGCGCCGCCGTCAACGGCCGCAACCAAGCCTGAAGACGATTTTGGACCGGCGTGGGAGCCGCGCCCGGCAGGTCCTCCCCCGAAGCTGGCGCCCGGTGTATCGCCCCTGACGATTGTCTTGTTATTCGGCATCATCTTGGTTGGAATCACCGGCGCAGCGCTCTCAAACACGTCTGTCGGACAGCGCCTACGCTCTGCCGCCTGCGCCCTTGGACCACGAAAGTGCGACATCGAAAATACGTCAATTGAGAATTTTTTCGGCGGAGCTTTTTCGCAGATCCGGCAAGCGGCCTATGATTTGCTGCCGGGAAGCGATGCGCGCCAGATCACTGAGGGTTCAGCGGGCTCCAAGCGCGAACCGACCTCAGCGGATCACATGGCGGCGATCATGCCTCCCGCCCCTGCCCTCGGTAAGGCGCAGCGCCCGGCGGCAGCCGCCGACACTTCAGGCGGGCCGAATCGCCTGGTGCTGCACGATGGAATACCGGTAAGGTTACGAATCGCTTATCCGGTTTCTCTCGCGAAAAGTACTATCGGTCAGACCATTGATTGGGAGGTCGCGCACGACGTGATGGCGGACGGCGCGATCGGCATTCCTAGTGGGGCCAAGGCTACTGCCATTGTGGCAAGTCCGTCGCGGCTATCGGCGGCACCTAAACTAAGCATGAACATCGAACAGGTGGTGCTGGCGTCCGGACTCGCAATTCCCTTGGAAGCCAATTCCGACCAAAGCCAAAACCTCGATTTCTATCCTCGGCGAAGCACAGATGATGCAGTGATTCCCTCCGGAACTGAGGTCACCGTATTTGTACATGGCAACGTCGTGATTCCCGCGGCAACGAATAGCCCTATGCCGCTTCCTCGCGACAACACTGCTGCCGCGATACTACCGGACGGGACCCCGGTTCCCCTCAGCCTGGTAAAGGAAGTTGACGCCGAAGAGTCTGCGGTCGGCGACCAGATCGCGTTCGAGGTGGCCAGCGACGTCGCTATCGACGGTGAAATTGTCGCCATTAGGAGAGGCACGATCGCCTGGGCTACCGTCACCGAGGCAGTTGCGGCAAGCAGTGGATCCTTTCCCGCTCAGGTCACGGTTAAGGTTGAGATGATTCGCCTCAGCGACGGCAGCACCGCCAGGTTGCGCGGAGTGGAGGAGGCCGGGAAGTCGGCAGCGGGAGGGAAGATGCCAGGTCTTCGCGCCAGGGTTGCGCGCTGGTTGATTTCCGCCAGGCATGCCAACGACACCGTAATTCCACAAGGAAGCGAATTGACCGCTTATGTCGATGGGGACGTGCAATTCCAGCCTCCAGCCCTGGCTTCGATTCGCCGGTAGAGTCTTCGAGCAGATTCATGCCGGGGAACCTAAATTCCCGGCCTCGCACATAACTGGACGGTGACGAAATATAATTTTCGGTTGGCAGGTTGCCTCATCCGATCTTGGGCTGCAAAGCATGGTGAATCCGAAGTTCGATAGCAACAATCCCACCGAGTCCGGGTTTGATCAAGCGCCCGCATTGCCGGAGGCACACAAGTTGAGGCCCCGACATCAAGCGCTACGAAGGTTAGGAGAAATCATGTCCCGACGCAATGAAGTTGTTCTGATTCTGACCATTTGTCTCGCCCTCGCGATTACCGGCTGCACCAGCTCCAGCAACTCCTGCTACGCGCCCGCGCCCACGGGAAGCTACAGCAATTCCAGTTTTTCGGGACTTTATGCATTCTCGCTGATGGGGGCCAACAGCAGCGGCTTTTTCAGTGCTGCGGGCAGCTTGCAAGCGGATGGCGCAGGT
The DNA here is from genome assembly GCA_049521535.1 of Terriglobales bacterium. Taxonomy (GTDB): domain Bacteria; phylum Acidobacteriota; class Terriglobia; order Terriglobales; family Acidobacteriaceae; genus CAZUCM01. The sequence continues at coordinate 2,976 of JBEKOS010000032.1, forward strand.
AACATAACCAGCGGGGTCATTGATTTTAATGGCGTATCCGGAAACTTCACCAACGCATCCATAAGCGGAACGTACGCCATTACCGCGGACGGCCGCGGGCTGGCCACCCTGAATTCAAGCTTCACCACCATCGGTTTGGATTTTGTTTTGGTGGCAAACGGCACCGCACTAATCATTCGCTTCGATCAAATCGGAACCGCAAGCGGTACCATGTCTCCTCAAAGTCCTTCTGCATTTTCTGCTACCAGCCTTACCGGACCGCTGGCCTTCGGCCTGAACGGTGTCGATGAGAGCTATGCCCTCGAGTCGGCGGCAGGAAATTTCTCGACCGATGGAACCAGCATGATTACCGGCGGCGTCCTCGACGTCAATGATTTCGGCACGGCCAACTTGAGCCAGGCCGTCACGGGATCGTTCGCAAGCCCCAGCAGCACGAGTGGACGCGGCACCTTGCAAATGATCGCCGTAACGCCATCCTCGACGCAAACCCTGAATTTTGCTTACTACATCTTGGATGCCACCCACGTGAAGCTGATTGAGATTGACACCCCGGGCTCCGCACCTATCCTGGCGGGTGATGGCTTCATCCAATCCAGCTCGATTTCCAACGCCTCGTTTAGCGGCCCGTACGCATTCACCCTTGGGGGCGCTACAAGCTCAAGTACTCCTTATGTTGCGGGCGGCATCATTACCGCCGATGGGGCTGGCAACATTGAAGCCGGCGGAGTGATGGATGTGAACAACAATGGCGCGGTAAATCAAAGTCTATCCACGTCGGGCAACTATAGCCTGGCGGGAAACGGGCGCGGCACGCTCGCACTGACTTCAACTACGGGAACCTCGAACTTTGTCATCTATCCCACCAGCACCAGCGGTGTTCTGATGCTGGAGATCGATACAAGTCCGCTGCTGAGCGGCTCCGCATATAGCCAGCAAACTTCTGGATTCTCCGCTTCGACTTTAAATGGTCTTTACGGATACAACAGCTCGGGAGTGGCCAGTGGCAGCGAGATCGATTCCATTGCGCAGTTCACCGCGAATGGGAGCGGTGTCCTCAAGGGAACCGTGGACATTAATGCGCCCGGCTCACTGGTCAACGGTTCGGCGCTTAATGGCACCTACAGTATGACTTCAAACGGCCGCGGAAATGCGACACTGAATAGTTGCACGGCATCACAAAATTTTGTCGTATATGGCATCAACAGTTCACAAGCCCTGCTGCTTGAGATAGATTCGAACCCGATAACATTGGGTGTCTTTGCGCAGCAGTAGCTGGAGATGACTTTGAATCGATTTGCGTCGCGTTTGATAGGCGTTACAGTTCTGCTGGCCGGCACCCTGGCCTGTGCAGTGGCGCAACAAGAGGCTCCAAGAGCGTCGCCAATTTCAGCCTCAGCACGCCTTGCGGCCGGGAAGAGTGTATTCCTCAGGAACGCGGGCGGCAGCAAGATTCCTTTCGATGTGATCAGCAACGATGTGGCTGAATGGGGACGATACACGTTGGTTGATTCTCCCGAGAAGGCAGATCTTATCTTCGAAGTTGTGTCGCCCGACGAAACCGGCAGCGTAAGTGTCAGCAGTTCCGCCAGTGCGTCGTCGGCTGCCGGTCAACCTCAGGAATCCTCGACCACTACCAGGGAACTACCGGGTTCCGATGTCAAGCTGACGATTTATGACGCCAGAAGCAAATTGCCGCTTTGGTCCGCACGCGAGAAAGCCAAGAATGCAATGAAACAAAAGACTCGCGAAGATAATTTGGTCCAGGCTGCCCAACGACTGTTCACCGCGATGCGCGAGCGCGTAGAGAAATAAAAATGGGCTACATATCAGTTTGTCGGTGCCGCTAGTTTGGCAAAGGCGCTCGCCATTCCGGGATCTTAGTCCGAGTCCTGCAAGGTAACCTGCTGACCACCGCATTGCTACTCCATATAGAACAGCGAGAGACGGGGAACATTGAATCGTTCCAGCAGGCGCTTGTGGACGAATTGCTGGTAGAGGTGGGCAATTTGCGCAGCGATCATCTTGCGTCGGTAGGGTGCGACCGCGCGATCGGCCTCGGCGCGCAAAGCGACGAGTTCGTCATCTGGAGCCACAGTTAGCAACACCGCAAGAATTTTCTCCTCCAGAACCGTCATGCGGCGCTCGATGTCTTCCAGACACAAGATTGGTGTTTCTTTGAGCCCTGCCGCTAGGTCACGCAGAATGGTCACGGTATCTTTGACGACTGCGGTTGCGTGGTCCGGCAGAAGCGGACCATTGGACATAGGGGATTGGCTTCCATTTAGCAACAACTGCTCCAATTTCCTCGCATTCCGGTCAAGAAAGCTAGCGATGGACACCAAATCCAAACCTGATTGAGACTTGCTTTTCTTCTCGGCGTAGGCGCCCACCGCCGCTTCTTTCATCTCCTCTGAGGCAGCCAGCACTTCCTGCGCACACCAGGCCAGAGAGTTGATCTTGCGGGTCCTACTGGGGCGCGCATCGTGGCGGTCGAATGCGGCGTCAATTCCGCGCAACACCGCCTCCAACGGAAGCCCGGCATCTTTCCAGGTTTCCATCAGCGCCCAGTCCAGCGTGGAACACAGCATGACACTCCCGCGCCGCTGGCAGAAGCGCTCTTCAATCTCGGTGAAGTAGTTGAAGTATTCCTGCATCCGCCGCCAGCCACCGCTCATTTTCGCGCGTGCCCGGACTTGCTGACTGCCGATTGAGGGCTGCTGCCAGCCCGGCGCAGCAACTGATTGCGCACCCAGATGATGCGCAAGCCGTCCAGCGTGAGCAGATCATCGACCGCGTGGATATGCCTGGAGTGTCCGCCAAAAAGTTCGCCGAGTCCGCCGGTTGCCACTACTTTTGTGTCGCTTCCCAACTCCGCCGTCATGCGCTCCAGGATGCCGTCCACCAATCCCAAATAGCCGTAAAACAAGCCAGACTGCATACTGCCGATGGTATTTACTCCGATTACTCGTGCAGGCATGCGAATTTCCACGCGTGGCAGCCGGGCCGTGTGTTCGAACAGAGCGTCGGCTGCAATGCCGATTCCGGGCGCAATCAATCCGCCCAGATACTCGCCCTTTGACGAAACTGCGTCAAAAGTCGTCGCCGTACCAAAATCAACGATTACGCAGGGTCCACCATATTTTTCAAAACCGGCCACGCTATTGACAATACGGTCGGCGCCGACCTCGGCAGGATTCTCGTAGCGCACCGGCATGCCGGTTTTGACCCCGGGCTCAATAAAAAGCGGAGAACTGTGAAAATATCGCTCGCACACTTCGCGAACGGTGGCATCCAGTGGCGGGACCACCGACGAAACGATGATGCCCGAAATGGCGCCTGCGCTTATCTCGATTCCGGACATCGAGAACAGATTTCGGAAGAGGACGCCGTATTCGTCCACTGTCCGCAGTGTATCCGTCGATACGCGCCAGTGAGCGGCCAGTTGATGTGTAGGTGCCGCCTCCGCAAAGGGCGGCGGCGCCGATAAACGGAAGACACCCAAAACGGTGTTGGTGTTGCCGACATCAATCACGAGAAGCATAAGTTAGTGAAATACAATTGGTAATTTGTAGTTTGGAAAACCGGCCGGCCCATTATAGTTCTCGACTCTCGCTATCTCTCGCGCGGGAGTTGTAGGAGTTACAAATTACCAAACTACACTTTATCAATTCCTCTAACTCCTCCCGACAAGACCGTACGCAAGTTGCCGTCATCGGTTCGCACCAGAAGAAATCCGCGCGTATCCAAACCCTCTGTGACACCCGTATAACCGGCATTTTCATCCACCTGAACTTGGCGCCCGCGGGCATAAGAAGAAGCTTTTTCAAAGCGGCTCTGCAACGCTACTTGCGCATTCGGGGCAGACTGGAGCTGCCGATACTCCCGGTCCAGCGAGCGCAACAATGCCGCAGTTAAATCTACGCGGGACCAACAACGTCCGGTTCCCAATCGAAGCGAGGTTGCTACGTCGGCGATATCCGGCGGAAAGGACTCCTGATTGACGTTGATGCCAATCCCGATAACGGCGTGGCGAATGCGCGTGATCTCAGCATTCAATTCGATGAGTATGCCGCCAAACTTGCGGTCCGACTCTCCTCGTGCCAGCAACAGATCGTTGGGCCAGCGCAGGTCCGAAGTAGTTCCGGTAACCTCCTTGACGGCACATGCTGTCGCCAAGCCTGTCATCAACGAAAGCGCGACCGCGTCCGCCGGCGCCATAGCCGGCCTCAGTAAAACGGAAATGTAGATCCCTCCCAAACGATCCGAATGCCACTTATGCCCGCCTCGACCCCGGCCGGCGGTTTGTTCCTCGGAGATAAACACGGCCCCTTCCGATTCGCCCTTCTGTGCTGCCTCCAAAGCAACTGCATTGGTCGACCCGATTCGAAAAAAATGGCTAATACGGCCGCTGAATATGGTGCCTGTGATAAGCGGTTCCAGTACAGCCGGCAGAAGTAGATCGGGTACCGCTTCGAGCCGGTAACCTGTGGCCGGATGCCCCGCGATCTGGAGGCCCAGCGAACGCAACTGCTGCACCAGGCGCCATACTTCAGACCGGCTGGTTCCCAAGTCGCTGGCGATCTTGCTGCCACTCACCACCAAGGTGGCATTGTCATTCAGGATCCGCACGACTTGGCTTAACCTCTGGTCAAGGCGCGCAGAGATTGCGTCCCGGGGGCGATTTGGCTCAGTCCTAATGATGCCGCCAATTCTAATCGAGTGCCTGCAGAATTGGGAGGCGTCTTGCCGGGGCATTGATACTGTTGCAGGCTGTCTTGCGCTGGAGTAATTCGCCGGGCCAAGGCAAAGGCCAAGCGGGAAAGTGGCTGAGGTGCCAGGTATGCAACCAATTTCGTACGTTCACAGTCGGAAACTAATAGCAGCTTCTTGGGTTTACAAAAGTGGCATCATAAGTTTACAGTCGCACTGTTACCGTTCAGTGCCGGAATCACGCGGTGTGCAGTTCGCTGTTCGCAAAATTTGGAGGTGAAAGGCTTATGGAGACAATTTTTACAAAATCAGGGCGGCGCCATTGGGAAGCTGCCAGACTTCTGTCGTGGGCGACTCGCTGCATGCTGCTTTTAGCGTGTTTCTTTATCGTACTGGCGGCGGTACCTGTCACTGCATCGGCCCAGGTGGTTATTTCCGTCGGTTTTGCTCCGCCGATTCTGCCGGTCTATGTCCAACCGATTTGTCCCACCCCGGGCTGGATTTGGACACCGGGTTACTGGGCCTACAACGAAGAAGGCGGCTACTACTGGGTGCCCGGCACCTGGGTTGAGCCGCCACAGGTTGGAGTGTATTGGACGCCCGGCTACTGGGGCTGGAGTGGCGGCTTCTACGGATGGCATGGCGGGTACTGGGGCCCCACCGTGGGCTTCTATGGCGGCGTGAATTACGGTTTCGGATACACCGGGATCGGATTCGCAGGTGGAGAATGGCGCGGCGGGGCGTATTACTACAATCGCTCTGTCTCCAACGTAAATGTCACCAACGTCACGAATGTCTACAACAAGACAGTGATCGTAAATAACACCACCGTCAACAACGTGAGCTACAACGGTGGAACGGGCGGAACGACCGTCCACCCGACGCCCGAACAGGAGAAGTACGCCCAAGCGCAACACATTCAACCCACACCCGTGCAAATACAACACCAGACTGAGGCTGCCAAGAATCCTCAATTGAGGGCGGCAGTCAACGGCGGCAAGCCGCCAATCGCTGCCACTGCCAAGCCTGGGGAATTCAAGGGTCCGGGAGTAGTCGCAGCCAAGCCGGTCGGTCCGAAGTACACACCCCCAAAACCCAGTGGAGCTACTGCGGCTCACCCTACCGGAACAACGCCGGCAGCTCACCCGTCGAGCGCAAGCGTGCCTAAGCCGCCGACGGCGTCAAGCTCACCCCACACGGAAAGCACGACACATCCAGCGAGCGTTCCGCATCCACCGACTACTCCGAAGACGGAGACTGCTCCTCATTCGACGCCGAAGGAACCAATCGAAATGCAGGGAGAACCCAAACCCAAGGCGACTCCGCCGCCTTCTCATCCGGCATCGACTCCGCATCCCAGCACTGCGCCACATACAGAGAGTGCCCCCCATGCGGCTCCGCCGCCTCAACATGCAGCGCCGCCACCGCCTGCTCCACAACATGCGGCACCTCCACCTTCCCATCCGGCGCCGCCACCCAAGTCGGCTCCGCCTCCACACGAAGAAAAGAAATAAGCAGCCCACCTTTCAGCCCACGGGGCTCGCAGCATCAGGCTGCGAGCCCCGTGCTATTTGGACTGGAATTTGGTTTCTTGACGTAAGTCGCAGATAATCGCGGTTCTTCAGCGGATACACTCCTCAAAGCAGCCAGCACGAGGTTTACAATTTACGTTCGGGTAGAGCTATGATTCGATCCTACAAAAACCGGTGGCCACAGGTTCCTGCCACAGCGTACATCGATGATTCGGCTCAACTCATCGGGGATGTGGCCTTGGGCGAGCATGCGAGCGTGTGGATGAACGCGGTGTTGCGCGGCGACGTGCATTCGATCAAGGTGGGCGCAAACTCCAACATTCAGGATTGCTCCGTGCTGCACGGAATGCTCGGCAAATGGCCCGTGGTGGTGGGTGACTGGGTGACGGTGGGCCACTCCGTAACGCTGCATGGCTGCGTGGTGGAAGACAATTGTCTCATCGGAATGGGGGCGGTCATTCTCAATGGCGCGCGCATCGGGAGAGGATCAATCATTGCGGCTGGTGCCCTGATCGCGGAGGGAACTATCGTCGAGCCCGGATCCCTTTGGGCGGGTGTCCCGGCCAAATTCCGCCGGCTTCTGGATGACCAGGCCCAGGAAATGATCCTGCAGTATGCTCAGAATTATCTGGGATATAAGGAAGATTATTTGCGGGAACGAACCATCCATGATTAAGGCCGTTCGCGGAACTCGTGACCTGCTTCCGCCTGAGACGGCGGTGTGGGACTTTGCTGAGGGTGTCGCACGCGAGGTTTTCCGCGCGTACAACTTCGGTGAAATTCGCACGCCGATCTTCGAGGAAACACAGTTATTCGCGCGTTCCGTGGGGGAAGAGACCGACATCGTTTCCAAGGAAATGTTCACCTGGGAAGACCGTGGGCGCGCCGCGTCGGAGCAGGGACAGTCGCTCACTTTACGCCCGGAAAATACCGCCGGCGTCGTTCGCGCCTACATCGAACACAAGTTGTGGGAACGTCCCGGCATTCAGAAACTCTTCTATATAGGACCGCAGTTCCGCCGCGAACGGCCGCAGAAAGGACGCTTTCGGCAGTTTTACCAGATTGGCGCCGAGGCAATTGGCCCGTCTTCCTCTGGCAGCGAATCGCCAGCACGTGATGCGGAAGTTTTGCAAATGCTAGCCGCTCTTCTCAATCGGCTAGGTGTTGAGGGATGGACGCTCGAGCTTAGCTCAGTAGGCTGCCCTAATGACCGGCCGCGATATTTTGAGGCTTTGCGTCTTGCGCTGGCCCCGGTGGCGGCAACGATGTGCGTTGACTGCCAGCGTCGCGCGGGAACCAATCCTTTGCGCGTGCTTGACTGCAAAGTACCTTCCGATCAGCCGATAATTGAGGGATTGCCAAAAATTCTTGATCATCTCGACGATGACTGCCGTGATCACTTCGGAAAGGTGCGAGAGATTCTCGACCGGCTTTGCATTCCATATCACGTGAATCAACGCCTGGTGCGCGGTTTGGACTATTACCAGCGGACGACTTTCGAGTTCACGCATGGCGCACTCGGTGCGCAGAACGCTATTCTGGGCGGGGGCCGTTACGATGGCCTCTCGGAATCCCTCGGCGGACCTCGCGCGCCAGGCATTGGGTTTGCTATGGGCGAAGACCGCCTGGTGTTGGCTCTGATGGAATCGGCCAGAATTACCCCCTCACCACCGGACGCGTATGTGGCCCCCCTCGGGCCGGGTATGGACCTTCACGCCGCGCAACTGGCGCGTGAGTTGCGGTCCTCTGGCCTGATCATCGAGCTCGGTGACGAGACCTTCCGCGTGAAGAAATCGCTCGAGACGGCGGACAGATTGGGCGCACACTACGTGGTGATCGTCGGCGAAAATGAGGTTTCCTCAGAACAATATGCAGTGCGCGATCTCAAGGCAAAGGGTCAGACAAGCGTGCCGCTGGCGGATCTTACCGATCACCTTCGCCGGAGATAGAAAGTTTTGGTGTAGCACTCAGATTATTTAATCAGCGAAAGCCCGCGTTGACCCCACAGCACTCCGGGACGGGCGCGGCGAAAAGGCTTGCATTGATGCCCGAAGATTTTTGTCCTCCGGCTCTCGATTTTCTTGGCGATCGTGAGCGCACTCAAAATTGCGGCGAATTGCGCCCTCGCGATGTCGGCCAGCGCGTGGTTCTCATGGGATGGGTGCATCGCCGCCGAAACCTTGGGAACCTGATTTTCATTGACATCCGCGACCGCGCCGGCATCACCCAGGTCGTATTCGATAAACAGTCTGACGAAGTGTTGCATGCCAAGGCGGAATCGATGCGCACCGAATTTGTAATTGCGGTGACTGGCACGGTTAAGACGCGCGAAGTGATGAACAGCAACCTGCCCACCGGTGAAGTGGAGGTTACAGCTCAGGAGTTGCTGCTGTTGAACGTCTGTGAACAACCGCCGTTTTTTCCCAGTGATGCCCTTCTGCCAGGCGAGGAGATGCGACTGAAGTACCGCTACCTGGATATGCGCCGGCCCGAGTTGCAGAGAAACATCATTCTGCGTCACCGGATAGCGATCGCGATCCGCCAAAACCTGACGGACCAGGGGTTCCTGGAGATCGAAACGCCCTTCATGACGCGTTCGACGCCGGAAGGTGCGCGCGATTACCTAGTTCCCAGCCGGGTAAGCAAAGGCTCGTTTTACGCACTTCCCCAATCTCCGCAATTGTTCAAGCAGATCCTGATGATTGGTGGTTTTGATCGCTATTTTCAAATTGTGCGCTGCTTCCGCGACGAAGACCTTCGTGCCGACCGCCAGCCTGAATTCACGCAAATTGACCTGGAGATGAGTTTTCCACAGTTGGACCAGATCTTCGCCGTGGTCGAGGGGTTCCTGGGAGCTGCTTTTCAAGAGGCCGGTTACCAGGTGAAAACACCTTTTCCGCAGATGAGCTACGACCAGGCCATGCAGCTTTATGGCACCGACAAGCCGGATCTGCGCCTGCCAGCCATGACGGATGTGCGCGCCGCTTTCTCTGCGGAAGACCTGGCAAAACTCAGCGTGAATCCCGGCTTGCCCGTGATGTTGCTCCGGATACCAAGAGTCAGCGAGCTTTCCCGTAAAGAGCGTGAGGAAATCAAGCCGCTGTTTGCCATCAAGGATACGGGAGCAAAGCTGTTCGAGGACACTAAGAGACTGGAGAAGACTTTTCCCGAGGTAATGGCCAAGGTTCGGGAATTGAGCGGCGCGCAAGCGGATGATCTGTTGGTGCTGGTTGCCGGAACAGGCGCTGATACGAGCGCTTCATCTGTACTCTCTGCGGCCGGCGCATTGCGTATGCTGCTCGGCCAGAAGTACGCCGACCGCCACGGCCTTTTCAAGCCCGGGGAATTCCATTTCCTATGGGTTACCGACTTCCCGATGTTCGAATGGGACGTCGAGGAACAAAGGTGGATGGCGGCCCACCATCCCTTCACGTCGCCACACGAGCACGACTACAACAAACTTGAATCGGATCCGGGAGCAGTACGGGCATTGGCCTACGATGTCGTACTGAATGGCACGGAGTTGGGATCAGGATCGATTCGTATTCATCGCCAGGACTTGCAAGCAAGAATCTTCCGTGCGCTAGGCATGAGCGACGAGGAGGCCAAAGAGCGCTTTGGCTTCTTTCTGGAAGCGCTCAGGTATGGCACTCCGCCGCACGGAGGCATTGCGCTGGGACTGGATCGCATTGTCATGATCTTGGCGGGTGCCGAGTCTCTGCGTGAAGTGATCCCGTTCCCCAAGACTTCTAAAGCCGTGGACCTGATGGTGGACGCGCCCACGCCGGTGAGCGATGGCCAGTTGAAGGAATTGGGAATAAAGCTAAGGGATTAGCCGTCGCAGTTCTGCATACCAAGCCCTGTTGTTCCGCCGATCGCGGCTGATCAACGGACCTATGGCGATGGGAGAATGCATCACCATAGTCAAGCTTTGAGGGGCTGAATCATGCCGCAGCAACCGGTGCCGCCTTGGTGAATTCTTCCAAGGTGATGAGAGGGGATAACACCTTAACTTTCTCAAAAATCCTCGTTCGGTCAGCCTCAGATTGCGTTTTGAGATAACGCACTCGATATTTGCGAATTTTTTCTTTGCGGGTTTGGCGCCGCCGGATTTCCGGCCTGCGGCTGGGAGCAGACATTGAATTCAATCCTCCTGAAATGAACACCGAACCATGATTATAGCGGTTCCGCACGATTTAAGAGATTGCCTTCAAATCCCGAATCCGCAAGCCTATGTTGATTTCACTCGCGAACGACGGCGGCCGCCGGTTCGATCTTGTCGACACCGATAAAATTGGTGGGATATTCCCCCGTATAGCAGGAAGAGCAGTAGCCGATACCGTTGACGCCTTCGCCACACGCTTTCTTCAGCCCCTCTAGAGAAAGGTATGCCAGGGAATCAGCGCCGATATACTCGCGGATCTGTTCCACCGAGTTGTTGGCAGCAATGAGATGTTTTTTGCTGGGCGTATCCACCCCGTAGTAGCACGGTGAAATCGTGGGCGGGCAGGAGATTCGAAAGTGCACCTCGCGGGCGCCAGCGTTGCGAATCATGCGCACGATCTTCTTGCTGGTGGTGCCGCGCACGATGGAGTCATCGATCAGGATCACGCGCTGGCCCTCGATGATGCTGCGCACCGGATTCAGCTTGAGCTTCACGCCAAAATCGCGCAGGCGCTGCTCGGGTTCAATAAACGTGCGACCCACATAATGGCTGCGAATCAGCGCAACGCGAAACGGAATGCCGCTTTCGGCGGCATAGCCAACAGCCGCAGGCACGCCAGAATCGGGTACCGGAACGACCATATCCGCCTCGACGGGCGATTCCCTCGCGAGTTCCCTTCCCAGAAGTTCGCGGCTGAGATTGACGGGGCGTCCAAAAACCACGCTGTCCGGTCGAGAGAAGTACACATGCTCGAAAATGCAGGCCGACATGGGTTTTTGCGCTGCATAGAAGCGGGAATGAATCCCCTCCGGACCGACCACGACCAGTTCTCCCGGTTTTACGTCTCGCACAAACTTCGCTCCGATCAGATCGAAGGCCGTCGACTCAGAAGCAAACACGATCGTGTCTTGCTCCTTGTGTCCCGACGGCGCGGGAATGCTTCCCATCGACAACGGCCGGAAGCCGCGCGGATCGCGTACCGCGATGATCCGGTCAGGCGTCATCATTACCAGCGAAAATGCTCCTTCAATACGGCGAAGTGCATCCATGATCGAATCGGGAAGTGTTTCTTCCCGGGAGCGCGCGATCAGATGCAGGATGACGTCGGTGTCACTGGTGGTTTGAAAGATCGAACCTAGTGCCTCGAGTTCACCACGAATTTCAGCCGCATTGACCAGATTTCCATTGTGGGCAATGGCGATGGATCCCTTATTGCAGTCCACGCACAGAGGCTGAGCGTTCATGATCGCGGAATCTCCGGTTGTGGAGTATCGGGTGTGCCCGATGGCCAGCGTTCCGGACAAACGCCGCAGCACAGGCGCGGTGAAAACTTCCCCAACCAGCCCCATGCCTTTCTCCAAACGCAGATGCAGGCCGTTAGAGGCGACAATGCCCGCCGATTCCTGGCCGCGGTGTTGCAGCGCATGCAGGCCAAGATATGCCATCTTGGCCGCTTCGGGATGCTGATAAACAGCAACCACGCCACACTCTTCACGAAATTTGTCCACGGCTGCCCTCTTTAGCTCTTCTGCGGGATCTCCGGCACCAATTGCTCTTCGGTATCCACATGCAGCGCGCGCTTCAGAGCGTGCGCCCAAACGTCGCACAATACGAAAACGGGCGAAGCCACTACTGTGGCTCCATCAATGGCAATCTCCAACGTGTCCGCAAGCGTTTCTCCAATTACTTCCGCAGATACGCCGTATTCTACCGCGATTTCGCGCAATCGCCCGGCATTTTCTGTCACACAAGTGACTATTATTCGGCTCGCATCCTCCCCAAAGAGCACGAATTCTCGCGGAAGTCCCCAACTCGTTAGATTGATGCGCGCTCCAACGCGGTTCAGGAAGGCGCACTTGGCCAGTGCCACTGCCAAGCCCCCGGCGGAGCAGTCGTGAGCTGACTCAACCAGACCCTGGCGGATAACTTCCAGCACGCACTTCTGAAGCGCTGCTTCCCTTTCCAGTTCGATGGCTGGAGGAAAGCCCCATACGCTTTCGATGATTTCCTTCGCGAATTCGGAAGAGCCGAACTCGGCTTCCGCGTCGGCCAGATCACCCACGCTGGCGCCGCTGAGCAGAATCACCGCGCTGCCGGCATTGCGGAAGTGGGGGCGCATCACCTGATTGATATCTCCATGTATGCCCACGACTCCAATCACCGGAGTAGGATAAATGCCCTCGCCCAAAGTTTCGTTGTAAAAGCTGACGTTCCCGCCGGTTATGGGACATTCGAGTTCTTCGCAGGCGCTCGTGATGCCGTCAATTACCTGCGCGAACTGCCACATGATTTGAGGTTTTTCCGGGTTGCCAAAATTGAGGCAATTGGTTGCTGCGACGGGCGTTGCGCCAGTACAAGCTACATTGCGCGCGGACTCAGCCACGGCGTGCATCGCGCCCAGGCGCGGATCGAGCCAGCACCAACGACTATTGCCGTCGAGTGCCATCGCCAGTCCGCGATCCGTTCCTTTAATCCGGATTACTGCCGCATCCCCTGCACCAGGGCCTTCCACCGTGTTGGTTTGGACCATGGAATCATACTGTTCGTGAATCCACCGCGTGGAACAGAGATTGGGCGAGCTCAGAAGGCGCATGAGGTCCCCGGTCAAATCACCCGTTCTGCCCAATTCAATATGATTCGGCTTCTCGCGTGGTACGGGCGGCTCCCAGCGTTGCATGGGCCGGTGGTAAAGAGGCGCTTCATCGGTAAGGGCGGGATTCGGAATCTCGGCCACCACCAGCCCATGATGCAAGACGCGCATCTGGTTTTCAGCGATTACGCGGCCAATGGTAACCGCATCAAGCCCCCATTTCTGGAAGATCCGGAAGACCTCGTCCTCACGTCCCTTTTCCGCCACCAGCAACATGCGCTCCTGCGACTCGCTCAGCATGATCTCGTAAGCGGTCATGCCGGTTTCGCGTTGCGGCACCAGGTCCAATTCAATCTCTACACCTACACCGCCTCGACCACCCATCTCGCAGGTGGAACAGGTTAGACCCGCAGCCCCCATGTCTTGAATGCCGACCACCGCGCCGGTCTGCATGGCTTCCAGGCAAGCTTCCAGCAGCAGCTTCTCGAGAAACGGATCTCCTACCTGGACGTTAGGCCGCTTGGCGTCGGAGGTTTCGTTGAACTCCTCACTCGCCATGGTGGCTCCGTGGATGCCGTCACGGCCGGTCTTGGCGCCTACATAAATGACCGGATTGCC
>JBEKOS010000033.1:0-17736 GCA_049521535.1 Terriglobales bacterium
AACTTGATCAACCTCGATGATCAACTTGAGCAAGTGACCGATAGCAGTTACCAGTCGCTGGTCGCTGGTTGCTAGCGGGAAGAATACAAGAATTCGCATGGCCGCCTTGGCCATCTTGGACCACTTCATGATTCTGCTGGGTTTACGGCCGCTGCCCGATGGCCGCCTTCACGCAAAATGGCCGCCTTCAATGGACTTCTTCAACCGTGATGGCCGCCTTCGGCGCTGAGCCAAAATATAAGGTTGGCCGCTTGGCCACGTGGACACTCTGATGATTCCACAGGGCTTAGGTGCAAAAATCAGAGTGGCCAATTGGCCACTCTGGCCGGCAGCTTGGCCACTCTGATTCAGGGATCCGCTGTTCTACAGGGGAGGGAAGAGGGAAACGGATCGGAAGCCCCGGGGCAACAGAAGAATGAATTGATCATCTTGATAGCCTTGAAAGTCTTTAGGATTCCATTGCACTTACGGTTGCTGCTCGATGATCGCCTTTGAGGAATCTTGATTATCTTCGAAGATCATCTTCGAACCCGCTGATCGCCTTCTGAATTCAGCCAGCAAGTAGGCAAGAACAGGCGTCAGTCGGTAATTCGTAGGCATAAGCCAAAAAAGAACAGGAGTCAGTTACGACACAAGGGCTGGTGAGCTTGCGGAGGTGAAACGATTCTGAACCAAGATTCCTGCCGGCCTTACCGCGTGTCCACTCCAAAGCCCAGGATGGCGTCTACCTCGACCGGTTCGTTGGCCTTCATCGCCGGACGAAACTTCCATTGCTTGATGGCTGCCAACATTCGGGTCTGGGGGTCGTCTTTCTTAGGGTCTGCCTTGGAGTTCGCCGGGCTGGAATCCGCATCCTTCTTTGCCGGTCCAGCATGGGCGGAGTCCTTCTTGCTGGAATGGGCTTTCTCAGCACTGGGCTTTGTATTCTCAGCAGAAGCGGCTGGTTCTTCCTTATTCTGGTTCTGGACTTTTTCCCCGTTGCCCAAATTGATCGTAACTGAGGGCGTCCCCGTCTCCGCAACGAATGCGGACTGCGCCGGCCGAGAGAAAGCTGCCGCCGGAGAATGATCGGGCGGCAATATCCTGATGTCCTTCAGCGTACCGGTCTTGTCCAGGATGCAGGAAATTAGCAGCTTCGGTCGCTTGACATCGTCCGGAAGCTTGAGTTCGATGGGCTCAGGCGCATCCAAATCGGCTTGGAAAACTGAGCCTTCGGCGGCGCGTTCCGCGAACTGCAGCGTCGCCATCCCCGCAGGCGTGTCAAGATAGATGGTATAGACCTTGGTACCTTTGACCGAATGAGGAATCGTAGGATTCAGCGCGCCGCCGGAACGGGCGGTTGCGACAATCGTAATTGACGTCGGATGCCGTTCCTCATTGGGATTCCGTTTGTCCGACGGCGAAGTTGCCGGCGTAGACATGGCTAGTGAGCCGGCGGTGCCATTTTCGGGTAAGCCTACGGTATTCCCCGGCTTACCGGAGACAATGACCGCGCTGCTGGCGCTCCCGCCCGCCGGGCCGGGACTGGCGCCGAGCAACGATCCCAGGGCTTTCATCGCGCCGCCGAATACACTGGCGTCCGCCGTATTCATTTGGCCAGTCTGTGGAGGCGGCGGAGCCACATCCATGGTTGACGGCCCGAGTCCGCCCGGAATTCCCCTGTCGGCGGCGCTTGCATTGATATTAGGTGTGGGTGGTACTGCAGCAACCGTTCCTGAGCTGAGTCCACCCGGGAATCCCCTGTTGGTCGCCTTTCCGTTCACCCGAGGTGAAGGTGGAATTGCGTCGGCAGTTCCGGGCCCAATTCCGCCCGGAATCCCTTTGCCCGCCAACGCTGTTCCATTGATGCGCGGCGCGGGCGGTACAACGTCAGTGCTGGCGCCCAGTCCCACAATTCCTTCGTTACTTACTGCGCGCGCTACTTTGGGTGGCGGCGCCACCGCCGTAGCCGCGGGCATGTTCAAGCGGGATTCCGAAGCCAGATTGCGGCTTGGCGCCGAAATTGGCGGTGGAACTGCGTTCGTTCCTCCAACCTGCGGGAGTTTCAAGCCTGCGATTTCCCTCGTAGGAGTGGGAGGGGCATCTACTGCCCCAGCCATCAGGTCCGGAGGAGTGTACAGAGCGGAGCGCGAAACCGATGGTGCAGGCGGTACGGCTGCTGATTGCGGCAAGGCCCGGCTTGCCGCGGATACGGAATGCACCGCGTAGGCCGGCGCCGGACCTGGATCCTTCGTCGCGATGTTAAGCAAATTTGCGATTGGGTCTTTGGAGCGAGAGAGTTTCAACTCCGGCGCGTCCGCGACGGTTTCGACCAGCCGGTTTCCGCGGGATATGCGAATGACTTGATTGTCTTGCTTGACTTCAGCGCCTCCCGAGGACCCCGACTCCCCCTTAGCTGCTCCGCCTACGTCAGCGATCTGGGGCAATTCTTCTCCAGAGTAATAAATTACTTCGTATTGGCGGTCTTCACTCGGATTGATCTGTTCCCGCATCCGATGGATTTGGACCGGAATTGTAACCAGAAAGAATATGGCAATGACATGGATTAGAACCGAAAGATACGAAGTTACATTCCTGCGAGCGCCGACGGGACATTCGATGGGAATACGCGGGCGGGACCGGCTCAACGCCGGACGTAAGGCTGCTTTGAATGCAGGCCATCGCTCTTCCCAAGCCACCAGAAAGTTGTTGAGTAAAAGGTCGTTGGGAATCCGGGCAAACGCAGGCTTAACGCTGCTCCAGAACTCGGGCCAGGCAGGGCTCCAATCCACCAATAATCTTGGTACGGCGATCTCAGGATCGCGATTAACGCCGGGCCTTATCTGTGAATGGACGTCAATTGGCAAACGTGCTGGTGGGGCAATCGGCGCGGCAGGCGCTGCTGGGGCATCACCGTCTGAAGCTTTGGAATCGGACAACGGTGCTTGCTCCTTCGTGGCCGCCGCCAGCAGCAATAAAACCCCACTTAGAAGATGCATGGCGTCAGTGTAACCCGCTCGGCGCTCATGCTGCCTCGCAGTCCTTTACTAATGAGTTACTTTCGTGCCTGGCGAGCTGAAAACCCCGTGCACGTATTGGCAGTCCGAATGCATTGGTTTAGGCTAAAGCCCCACGTGCTTCCATACTCACACGGAACGGTCGAAGCGCTACCCCTCATGCCGCTTCTTTGCCATTCCGGCTCTCAAACTTGAATTCGATCTGATCGCCGATCTTGGTCCCTGAGTGCCAAATGGTGCGTGCTGGTAATTCCAGCACCGAAGCTGAGTCCATGCATACTTTGGCAAACCGCCAGGGCTTCAGATTCTCTTCCACATGCACGACATTATTGGCCTGATCGAGGTAAATTGCGTCGATGGCAAAACGCATGGCCCAGCTATGAACTCCATGACAAGGCACTATCCACAGCCCCTGGCCCAGAGTAAAGCTGCCGGGATTCGTCGCGATCAGTCCGCGCAATCTTGTCCAATGTGTATCTGCGACACGGATATCCGTCGCCAAAAAAGACTGCCGGGTTTTATTGAATGCAATTCCGCGGCGATTTTCCTGCATACCTTCACCTCGAAACCAACAGCAAGCAACAAGCAACAGCTCTCAAATTGTTAGGTTTTCTTGCTTGCTGCTTTCTGCCCATTGCCTGCTGCTGCTTCATTTCTCGATGTAAGGCATAAGATGGCGATACATCTGAATAAACGCCGGTCCCAGGCTCACAATGAACATCGACGGCAATACGAAAAAAATCAGGACGGGCACCATTTTGATGGTCGTCTTCGCGGCGGCTTCCTCCGCCCGCTGGCGCCGCTCGGTACGCAGGGCGTCCGAGTGCACGCGCAAAGCCTGCCCGACGCTGGTGCCGAAACGGTCTGTCTGGATCAGGACGGCGACCAGGGCGCGCAGATCGTCCACGCCGGTGCGTACCGCCAGGTTGTGCAGCGCATCCGCACGGGCCTTCCCGGCGCGCATCTCCAGGGTTACCAGGTGCAGTTCTTCGCACAGTTCCTTGTGCGCATACTTGAGCTCATCGGCGATCCGGTTAATAGTCTGGTCCAGGCCGAGACCGGCCTCGGTGCAAATGACCGCCAGATCCAGAGCGTCCGGCAGAGACAACCGAATGACCATCTGGCGGCGCTTGATCATTCGCTTCAAAACGAAGGACGGCAGGATAAAGCCAAGAATGGCGAGTGCGCCCAGCATATACGGCTCGCGCAACCCGAGCGTACTCAGGGCGCCCAAAAAAGGAAACAGGATTGCCAGGAACACGCGCATCCCGTAGTAAATTGCCAAGTGACGAGGTTCGCGGTACCCGGCGCTCATCAGGAGCTGGCGAGTCCGGCCGACCTCATCGGGAGAGCGGGGCACGGCCTTGGACAACGGCTCCAAGACCTTTTCCTGCAGACGCTCCATGCGGGTGGTCTTGCGGACTTCGCGATCCCCTCCTCTACCCAGCGTGCGCAGGCGGGTGCCGATATTAGAACTGGGCGACATCGTGGCCCAGAGCAGGCAAAACATCGCTGCAGCCGTAGTTAAGAACAGTAAGACAAGGAGCACAGGACTAACAGTCATGTTCACACCTGAATTCGAATGATCTTGCGAATCATGAAATAGCCGAGAATTTGCAAACAAATTCCGACCACGCAAAGGAACTTTCCAATCGGGTCGGTGAACAGTATCCAAATAAAGTCTTTGTTAACGAAATACATCATGATGATCAGCGCGGGTGGCAGGCCCATCAAGAGCATCATCGTCAAGCGGCCCTGGGCGGTATACACATTGACCTGGCGGTGGATCTTAAAGCGCTCGCGGATTACATAGGAAAGCTTATCCATGATTTCGGCCAGGTTGCCGCCGGTTTCGCGCTGCAGCATCACTGCAGTGACAAAGAACTTCACGTCCACCAGGGGCATGCGCTCGGCAAAATTAAGCAGTGCTTCCCGCACCGGCAGGCCGAATTTCTGCTCTTCGAAGACCGTGCGGAATTCGCCCGCCACCGGCTCCGACAATTCGTCGGCAATCAACTCCAAAGCCGTGGTGAAGGCATGGCCGGCGCGAACGGCGCGGCCGAGCAAGTCGATTGCTTCCGGAAAAAGCTCTTCAAACTTGTTAAACCGCCGCCGGCGAAGGGTGAGGACATACACGAAGGGAGCCACTGCGCCGATCGCTCCAGCAATAAGCGAAAGGAAGAAATAACCCTGCCAGACATAAGCTACTGTCCCTGCCAAAGCTCCGGTAAACGCACAGATGAGGAGGAACTTTCCGGGCAGCACCTTCACCTCTGCCTGGGCAAGGAGCCGTTGCAGGCGCAGGACCACTGGGTAGCGGGCGAGGATCCGGTTGAAGGCGGGAATCTCGCTTACGATTTCTTCCCGCAAAAGGGCCAGTTCCTCGGTCGCCCCGCGGCCTTCCGCCTGGCTTACCGCCGCTAGCCGTTTGCTGAGGGCCTTGCCGGCGGTCTTCTGGTCGAAAGCGTAGGCAAAGGCAAATACCGCGACGGCGACCAGGACGAACAAGACCACCATCGGGAGCAGACTGACGGGCGTGACTAGCATCAACAACATGGCGTATTACCTGAGTTGTAATTTGTAATTGCCAATCTGTAATTGAAAAATCCTTGCGGGCGGGTACCTGCGCTAATGCCACGCGCGTCCGCGAGGTCCCTTCGCCGGACTAAAATCCAGTGCTTGCGCCTCAATTCTGTGCACCACCCGATTTTCAAATCATCAAATTACAAAAATTGGCAATTACCAATGCCTAGATCTCGACTACATGTTCAAACATCGAGGGTTTTAGCCGGAATCCCGCCGCCGCCAGCCGCTCCGAGAACCTCGGTCGTATTCCCGTGGCCTTGTAGGCGCCGCGAACGCTTCCAGTCTCAGTGAGGCCGCGGCGCTCGAATACGAAGATATCCTGCATGGTAATGGTGTCGCTTTCCATGCCGGTCACCTCGGAAATGCTTACAACTTTACGAGTGCCGTCCACCATGCGCGAAACCTGGATCACCACGTTGATGGCGGAAGCAATCTGTTGGCGAATGGCCTTGTCGGGGAGATTCAGGTTTGCCATAGAGACCATATTCTCGACGCGGGACAGCGCATCGCGAGGAGTGTTGGCGTGCACCGTGGTCAGAGAGCCCTCATGACCGGTGTTCATGGCCTGAAGCATGTCGAAGGCTTCCTCGCCGCGCACCTCGCCCACCAGAATTCGATCGGGGCGCATACGTAAAGAGTTGATCACCAATTGCCGCTGCCTCACCGCGCCCTTGCCTTCAATGTTCGGGGCGCGCGTTTCCAGGCGAACCACGTGTTCCTGGCGTAGCTGTAGCTCGGCGGCGTCTTCGATCGTGACAATACGTTCGTTGTTTGGAATAAAGCCGGACAAGACATTCATCAGCGTGGTCTTGCCGGCGCCCGTGCCGCCGGAAATCAAAACATTCAGCTTGCCTTTGACGGTGTAGGACATGAGTTCCAGCATCGCCTCGGTCAGGCTCTTGTTTTCCACCATTTGCTGCGCCGTCAGGGGATCGCGGCCGAATCGGCGAATAGAGAGCGAGGGTCCGTCAATCGCCAGTGGAGGAATGATGGCGTTGACGCGAGATCCATCCGGCAGGCGTGCGTCCACCATGGGAGAGGATTCGTCAATGCGCCGGCCGACGCGGGACACGATGCGATCAATGATCTGCATCAGGTGCTGATCGTCCTTGAAGGTAAGCACCGTAGGTTCAAGCCGCCCATTACGCTCAATGTAAACCTGGTTATATCGGTTCACGAGAATATCGGAGATGGTCGGGTCCTTCAGCAGCGGCTCCAGCGGCCCCAAGCCGAAGATTTCGTCCATGATCTCGCGCGCCATCCGTTCGCGTTCGGCCAGGCTGAGCGGCACCGCCTCGGCGCCGATCATGGTGCGAATGACCCCCAGAACCTCGTCTCTCGCCGCAGCATTTTGCGTGCGGCCGAGCCGTTCGAGGTTCAAACGGTCGAGAATCCTGCGGTGCAGATCGGACTTTAGCTGCTGAAAACTATCCGCGTGAACTGGAGGGGCATTCATCATAGCGTATTACTCCGGACTGCTTAATCCTCAATTTGAGGTTCGTTCCTGGACCGCAGCTATGCGGTCTTGAAAAGCGACCAACTCTTGCGTTTCGTGTCCTTTTCCTCCACCTCGGTTAGTGCCGTGGCCAGTCCTGCAAAGGCCCGCGAAATGTCGGACTGGTTTTGTTCAATGACGGGAATTCCGTGGTCGATTGCAGCCGACACCGCGGGAAAGTTATTGGGAATCTTCCACAAGAGCTTGGCCCCAACCGCAGTCTCTGCGTCGGACTCGCTGAATCCCGGTATCTTGCGAAAGCGGTTCAGGACCAGCCGAATACGCTGCGTGGCTCCCGAATCGTCCAGATATTGGCGCACATGGGAAGCGCTCCAGAGCGACGTAACATCCGTATGAGCCACCAGCAGAACTATGTTGGAAAGATGGGCGATCAGACGTGTGGAAGCATCCAGACGGCTGGAGGCATCCACGATTACATACCGATAGTGCAGCGTGAGGGAGTCGAACAAGCGGGCGATCTCGGCGCTACCGACCTCGGCCACCGGTGTGGTCGCACCGGCCAGCAGATGCAAGCCCTGAGGATGGCGCACCATGAAGCTTTCGAGCAGCGATGCGTCGAGTCGGTGCAAATTGTGAAATACGTCAACGATGGTAAATGACGGCCTGGCGTTCAGATGCAAGGCGGCATTGCCGATTGTGGCCATATCCACCAGTGCCACATCGCCCTGGCTCAATTGCAAGGATAATGCGGTGTTGACGGCAACGGTGGTTGCGCCATTGCCGCCCTTGGCATTCATAACCGTTATGATCTTTCCGCGTTGCTCGCCACTTGTAGACTTACGCTGCGCCTGGGCAACGCGCGCAAAAGCCTCCAGCAGGCTGGCGGTCGACGTGGGACGCTCCAGAAATTCCCGCGCGCCAGCCCGCATGGCGTTGACGATTAACTGGGGCTGGCTTAGATCGCCTACCGCAAATATGGAGGCCTTAGCCATTTCATGATGAAGCAGTTCGATCGCCCGGATCGCCAGTGCGGAATTGGCGGGCGGAATATCAATAAGAATGACGTCGGGATTCAACTCAGACAAGCGGCGCAGCAGTTGATCCGTAGCGCCGACCGGAAAAGTGTTGATGGCACCGACGGTCCTCGCAATCGTGGTTGCATTGACCTGCATTTGCAGGACCGTGCGCGGCTCATCGTCGAGTGCCAATATTGCTACCGAGACTTCTGCCATTTCCCCCCCAAGAGGTTCCTTTCAGATTCACCAGCCGCGGTCTCATGCCAAACGGACCTGGTGTACATATTGTAGCTGTGCCGGCCGTACAGTCTCTATAACTGACTTACGGGACAGGCGCAGCAACCGTTCCATTTGCGAACCGCTGCCGGATGGCGGGGATCTCCAAGGCAGCAAAACCATGCTTCTACTTCGCGGCAGAGCTGGCCGCAGCCACCGTCACCGTTTGCGAATCAGACGAGCTCGCCGGTTGAATTGCAGCCGAAGGTTTCTCCGTGCCCGTGCCAGGCACCGGCGTAGTCTCCGGTGGTGTTAGGAAAGGCTCGGGAAACTTCGGCAATGGAGCAGGTGAGGACGCGGGACTGATGCGATGTGCGGTAATCAGCACCATGAGCTCGTCGCTTTGGTTGTTCTTGTTCTTGCTGCTGAATAGTTTCCCCAGAATCGGGATATCGCCCAATCCCGGTATCTTCTGGCCAAAATCCGTAAGATTGTTATCCAGCAAGCCGGCAATTACAAAGCTCTGACCATCCTGAAGCTCCAGTTCGCTTTCCGCCCGGCGGGTGGAAATGGCGGGCAATACGAAGCCGGAAATTGTCACCGCATTCGTGTAATCCAAAGCGCTGACTTCGGGAGCCACGTGCAGGTGAATATTGCCATTGGGCATGATCAACGGAGTGAACTTCAGCTTGATGCCATACTCCTTAAACACGATGGTGATCGATTGCAGGCCCTGGCTTGAGCTGACCACCGGATACGGAAATTCGCCGCCTGCGAGGAAACTGGATTCCCTGCCGTTGACGGCAATCAGGTTCGGCTCGGCCAG
This sequence comes from Terriglobales bacterium, assembly GCA_049521535.1. Taxonomy (GTDB): domain Bacteria; phylum Acidobacteriota; class Terriglobia; order Terriglobales; family Acidobacteriaceae; genus CAZUCM01. The sequence continues at coordinate 9,097 of JBEKOS010000033.1, forward strand.
CACTTGCAAAATGTTCTTCTCCTGCAGCGCCGTTACGATGGCCCCCAGATTGATGTCGCTGCGGAACAGGAAGAGGTTCATCAGACTGTTGGTAGCGAAACTCGCCGGCGAACCAGTCAGCGGCGAGTTGGCATAACCACTGGCGATGGCGCTCCCCGTGATCGCTCCGGGCTGCTTGGCGTTGACAGGTATGGAACCTACATTCGCGCCGGTGAAAGGCGAAAACTGGCCCGTGCCAGTGGCGCCAATGTTGCCCGCGGCCCCGGTAGAGAACAGATTGAAGCCCCACTGCGTGATCGCGGTGCGCTGCACCTCGGCGAACTTCACCTCGAGCAGAACCTCCTGCGCTCCTACCGGCCCGAAGGTCAGCACGTTGACGACATTCTTGGAGAAAGCGCCGGCCACGGCCCCGGCCCGGTCCGCATCCTCTTTTGTGGCCACGTGTCCGTTCAGTACTACCGCATTGCGCGAAGGTTCAATCTGAATGTGCTCGTCCGGAAACAGGTGATCGATGTCCTGTTGCAAGGCGGTCACATCCACGTCCACGCGCAAGTCGAAGCTGCGCGAGCGTTCCTGTTCGTCCCACAGGATCAGCGAAACTTCTCCGGGGGCACGCCCGTGCACCAGGACCTGTGTGGGCGTAACCACCATGGCATCGGCCACCGAGGGATCGGTGACGGAAACCCGCTTCAGGCGTTCAGTGGTGGTGATGAGCAGCGACTTGTTGACCATCACTCGCAAGGGGGCCGAAGACTGCATTTCGGAGGCGCTTGCACTGGGCGCGGCAATCTGCGTCGGAGCCGGCTGCTGTCCGGACGTGTCTGCGGTGGCCTGTGACATGGATGATTGAGCAGCTTGCCCCGCCGTTTGACCGGCGGGCGCCGCTTGTACCACCGCGCCTTCAGCGGCGGTTTGCGCCCACGCGGTGACGCCGAACAACAGCGCGACAGCGAGAACCAGATTACTCACGGGAAATAGCTTGGCAGTTGCGCGCATTCTATTCTCCAAAAAACCTTAATCGTAGTTGACTGTTAGGCACCCGGGACCAGCGTCTGAGTAGCACCAATCGTTGCTCCCAGACGCAGGCCCTGACGATTTTCTGCTCAAAACTTCGCCGCATCCCGCTTATCGCCGCGTATCAGTTCCACAACGAACGGTTGAGGCGCCGCGGGCGCAGGAGCCTTTACTGCTTTGGCGGTTCGAACCACTACTCGGGGGCTCTCCGCCTGGATATGGTATAGCGATGCATTCTGCAACGCCGGAACCGGCGCTTGCGCGGTATCCAATGGATTACGCAGCGACAACTGCACCTTTCCCTCGGAACTGGCAAGTACCAATTTTTGCGCGTCGTCAGGATTTACCAATAGAGTGATGACGGTGACCTGTTGCGGTTCGCCGTTTTCGCTGCGCTGCATTTTCTGCCCGGCGGCAAGCACCTGGACATTCTCCAAAACCGTCGTCGTGGTGGTCTTGGCGGGATCCAGATCCTTGGAAGGATTCCCTGTCAATACAACATCCACGCGGGTACCGGCGATCACAAATCCGGCTACGGCAACCACGTCGTTCACTTTCACTGAAACCGCTCTCATGCCCGCAGGAATGATCATCGGGAGTCCAGCGCCGGGGTCGGTGCAATTTGGCGTATCGGGCAGGCACGCGACCTTGCTTGGCAGTATCACTTCATTCTTGGCCAGAGGCTGCAAGACGCCCCGACGGGCGACTTCCGGAATGGAATGAAATGCGCCGGGGGGAAGGCTGTCGGGCGGCATTTGCACCAACTTCAGATCTTTCTCCTCCAGGCGGGTGCCCACCGACAGATCGTCTGCGGCGGCGACAACCGATTCCAGTTGCACCGTTGGTTTGGCGGATTTAGCCACGGATTCCCGCAGCGTCTGGAACATGAAATAGACCACGAATACGGCCACTCCAAGTGCCACCAATCCGATCAACACAAGCCGGTTGCGGTTCATTACTCCTCCTCAAGACCTCTTAATTATTCGTTTGCTTGCAGGGTACTGTAGCCTCGAACGGGCGGGGTCTGGCGCACGCACTCCCGTGGCGCCGGTATTTGAAGTCGAATTCACGGCTTGATCATGGCCGCGAGCGTGCCCACGGCAGCGGCTACGCCAAACGGCGCGCGCAACATGGACGCGTTGCCCACATTGATGGTCGGGTGGGCAGTAGCTCCCCGGTGCGCGATCCAACGCACTGTATCTCCGACGTTACTAAGAGTCTGCCGGAGGCGCCGTGCCCGAATCGCTTGTCCCAGTCCGATGAGAGCCGCGGCAAAAACTGAAACCTCCATCGCAAACATCCATCCCCCTACGCCAAGCATAGCACCCAGGGCGCTCATCAACTTTACGTCTCCCCCGCCAATGGCCCCTACCTTAAACAGAATAATTCCTATCACAAATCCCAAGGCCGCTGCTTCCAGGGCCGAGACGAATCCGCCATAGACAACATGAAATAGGAGACCGGCAACCAGCGCCGGCACGGTGAACGCGCGGGGAATTCTTCGCCACTTCAGGTCGGCGACTGCCACGCTTAAGGCGAATGCCGTTACGAATGCGTGCCAAACGGTAATGTGATCGCCGAACATATTAGTATTGCACGCTTGGCATTCCTAAGGGCCGGCACCCCAATTCCCATAGTGAACGCTTCAGGATCAAACCGCTGCCTAAAACCAAGATTGTTGCACGTTTCGCGCCCCGCCTTGATCCGGCAACCATTTACTAACAGGGAACGCGCGGCGCGAAAACGGCCTAATGGTGATGGAGCGGCAGGCGGACCCTTCCCCCTGCCGCACCGATTTGATCAGCCGTTGAAGCGGTGGCTGAGTTAGTTCAGGGCGTTGCCGGTATTGGTGAAAACGGTATTGGCGGCTGTCCCGATAGCTTTCACGGAAGCGACCACTACCACGAGGATCACAGCCAGCATCAACGCGTATTCCGCGACATCCTGTCCCTGATCATCCGACCACATATTCCGAAGTACGTTCATTGCATCCTCCAATTGAAGTTTTTTTGTTCCGTCGCCAGCGGCTCATTGGGGCGGAGCAGATCCGGCCTTTCACTAAGCCGCCATTCGTACCCGATTGCTCAATGAGCAAAGCGCCCGACTTTCGGCACTCTGCTCGTCAGCATCCGGTACAAAGTGCTCAGTGTTACCACTAGCTCTCGCCCGGATTGCGTCGTCCAGAATTACCTGGACGCCTCTGTGTAGTGCAATCCGAAGGTACATTCACCTCTATCGCGCGCCAAATATCGACCTAATAAAATCAACTACTTGCGGCAAGATTGCGTACTCCTAAAGCCTTGCTGTCCAGAATCTGCGACAGTCACGCTATGGCGCTGTTGCTGGAGTAGACACTTTGCGAGACTCCTGCATCAGACCGTCGTTCGGGAACGGCAGCCAGTCTGCGAGACAACACTTTTAGTATGTTGCTGGCCTGCAAATTGCTCTATAGATTTCGCCGGTTAGTCGAATTTAAGAACGGCCTGGAAGATGTTTTAAGATCAATGACTTACAGTCACGCCACCGAGGCTGAATACTCTCCTGTCCCACCCTTGGAACAGTCCGGGCCAATACCATGCCCAAGGGCTGACACCCGGCCTCCTTCACGCTTCCGAGTAGCCGGCATCGTTGCGTCCCTAATGATGGCAGCGACCATGTGGTTGTATGTTGACCGTGTATTCGTTCCGCAACAGGCAGCGGAATCCTCTCTTAGTCAGGAGCCCAGGGGAAGTTTTTCGGACCTTTATCCGCGCTGGATGGGGACCCGCGAATGGCTGGTGCGCCATGGTGATCCTTATAGTATTAAGGTTACCCGGGAGATCCAGCAGGAATATTGGGGACGATCGTTGGATTCCCGCAATGCCGAAGACCCGCGGGACGAGTCCCGGTTCGCCTATCCCGCCTATGTCATTTTCCTGCTCGCGCCGACCATCGGTCTCTCATTTCCGGCGGTGCAGGTACAGTTCTTTATTTTGTTGGCGCTGCTTACGGCGCTCAGCGCGTGGACTTGGGCGGACCTCATTTGGCCCGGGACGAGTCGCCACACCGCCTGGATAGCTCTTATTCTTACCATGGGGAGCTGCTCGGTGGTCCAGGCATTGCTTCGCCAGCAGTTGAGCCTGCTGGTTGCAATGCTAATCACGGCATCAGTGTCTGCCGTCATTCGTAAGCGGCTCGGGCTGGCGGGCGTGCTGCTTGGGTTGGCGACCATCGAGCCGGCATTGGTCGCGCCCCTGGCGGCTTGGTATGGCGTGTGGATTGCCGGCGATTTCCGCCGGCGCCACAGGTTGCTGTGGAGTTTCCTGGCTACTTTGGCGGTGCTGATAGGAGCTTCGGAATTGGCTCTTCCGGGATGGGAAAGCAAATGGTGGCTGTTGGCCAGAGCATACCTCCTGTCATCTCAGTCTGTGACTCTCCTTCAATCTCTGCTTGGCCGTGGTGTCGGGCTTGTCATTTGCGGCCTGGTGATTGCCTGCGTAATTCCCATTTGCTGGCGGGCACGGCATGAATCCGCAGATTCGCCTTCGTTCGTTTTTGCCGTTGCCCTCGTGCTTACGACCGGGCTGCTTGTGATTCCCAAGTGGTCTCCTTATGACCAAGTGCTGCTATTGCCGGCGATTCTCTTGTTGGCGAGGGACTGGATGCGTCATCGCTTGCTGCACCCCGTGGCTAAGTTGATTCGCTTCACCGGGATATTGCTGCTGGGATGGCAATGGTTTTGGGCCGCCGCCTTGGTTTTGCTTGCGGTTAACAATCCCGGGCGCGCGAGTCACTTGAGCATTATGCCTCTGCTGACTATCCTTATGGTTCCTTTGGTCGTTTTTGTCGCCCTGGTTACCCGCCCGGCGGAGACGATTGCCCGACCACAGTTGCAAACGACGAATTCACCTGTTTAGGAATACGGGCTGTTCTAAACTGGTGACAGCCATGAGTACACTCAGGCATGCTGGCGATGGAAACCTCTATGAGCGTTTTGCCATCCCGCACACCTTCAAACCGCAGTTGAGTTTTGCGGAAGCCCTTATCGGGACGGCTGGAGCATTCCTGCGCATTTTCCTCGGTTCACTGCTGTTCGCCGTATGGGGCGCCTATAGTCTGGAGGCCTGGTGTGCGATTCAGAGCCTCTTCTGGCGCGTGGGAGCATTGTTGCCGCTTTTTCTCTTATTTCTTTGTTCGTTCACCCTCCTGATGCTTGGCATTTCGGCCTTCGTAAGAACCGTCTCACCACATTGTCATTAAACCGTTCGGTGGCCTCTTGAACGGAATGCGATTTTTTAATCGTTCTTTCACATTCGTCGCGTAAACTTCATCATTCGCCTGAAGGGAGGATGAGCGTGGAACTTTTTGGACAGACAGTCTCCATGGGAAGCGCAATTTTTCTATTGCTGGCGCTGGGCATGGCCCTAAGCTTCGAATTCGTGAACGGGTTTCATGATACCGCCAACGCGGTGGCCACCGTCATTTACACCCACTCGCTGAAGCCGTGGGTTGCCGTTATTTGGTCAGGTTGCTGGAATCTGATTGGCGTGCTGACCTCAAGCGGCACAGTGGCGTTCGCGGTGCTCGCACTGCTGCCGGTCGAGTTAGTGCTCAACGTCGGTTCGGGAGCCGGTTTCGCCATGGTCTTTTCGCTGCTGATTTCGGCGATCATTTGGAACCTCGGCACCTGGTACCTGGGCCTGCCGGCTTCCAGTTCCCATACGCTGATCGGAGCAATAATGGGAGTTGGACTGGCCAATGCGTGGGTCTCTGGTCCGCATACGTGGGGCGAGGGAGTTAACTGGTCAAAGGCCGGTGAAGTAGGTGCGTCGCTGCTGATTTCGCCCATAATCGGCTTTGGCTTGGCTGCCTTGCTCCTGGTTGTAAGCAAACTGCTCATCCACAACAAGGCGCTCTATACCGCTCCTGAAAAAGACAAACCGCCGCCGGCGGGGATTCGCGGCTTGCTCGTGCTCACCTGCACCGGCGTCAGCTTTGCTCACGGTTCCAATGACGGCCAGAAGGGCATGGGACTTATCATGCTGATCCTGGTTGGCATTTTGCCGTTGAGCTTTGCCGTAGATCTGAATACCAGTCCGGCCGCCATCGCGGATCTCGCAGCTACCACGCAAACTATTTCGTTCCAGATGGACCGCCATGCGCCGGGCGTCGCCATGGCTGGAGGTCCAATTGCCTCCGATGAACTGTCCGCTTACTTGAAGACCCACGGGGAAGTGAACGAACGTACTTTCGCGGCCATTGGAACCACTTGCCGGGAGATCTCCGATTCCTTGAACGGCAGGACCAGCCTGACCGAACTGAATGGAGAGCAGCGCAAGACCTTGCGGAGCAATCTGTACCTCACCTCTTCAGCACTTGCCAAACTGATCAAGCAGAAAAAACTGGAAGATCCCGGTGAACAGAAGTCAGTTGCACAGCTTAAGACCAATATGGACAAGGTGACCAAGTTCCTTCCATCGTGGGTGAAGGTCGCGGTCGCCCTCGCATTGGGACTCGGCACCATGATCGGCTGGAAGCGAATCGTCGTGACCGTTGGAGAGAAGATCGGCAAAGAGCATCTGACCTACGCGCAGGGCGCCTCGGCAGAACTGGTGGCGATGGGAACAATTCTGGCCGCCGATTCGTTGGGCCTCCCGGTAAGCACCACGCACGTTCTGTCCTCAGGCGTCGCCGGCACCATGTTTGCGAATCGTTCGGGGTTGCAGATGGATACCCTGCGAAATCTCCTGCTGGCCTGGGTCCTCACGCTGCCGGTATGCGTGCTGCTGGGCGCGGGTGTGTTTGCGTTTGGATTGAACCTGCTGGTGCGTATAGGTGTCAAGTAAAGGAGTAGTGCCACTGAGCCATTCAACTGCACGTTGCGGCTTGCCGCGTATGGTTGCGTGTAGGTTGAAAAACTGCTGCTTCGAAGCTGCGGACCGCAGCGACCTTAACCCGACGACTTCTTGGTGTCATCTTCCAATGACCGGTTTACTGGTGCGTCGCCCGGGTGGGCGAACTCCGAGCCCGTTGTCAGCAATCTGTTTAGGACCGGAATATTCGCGCGTTGCGTTTCCACGAAGTCCACGCCCTGGGCCGTCAGGGTGAAATCTGAGTTGTCCGCCCGGGTAATAAATCCTTTGTTGCGAAGATACCATGCGGTGAATTCCAGATAGTCGCGCGGAAACCCCATGCGCTTCTCGATTTCGATGAGCGAAACCTCCGGATAATAAGGGTTGGCGCGGCGCTTGAAATACAGCACCGAAAGCACCGCCAGGCGCCGGTTCATTTCGCCTTCGATTTCATCCATAAAATCAATCGTTGCCGAGAGGGGCGCCGGCTGGGCGGCCTCATTCTTGCGAGCGGCATCGTATTCGTCCCGGCGCGCCGCATCGGACAGTACCTCGTAGGCCTGCTGCAGCAGGACGAATTTGTCGGCATCGCCGGTCACGGGATTGTCCGGGTGCAGGCGGACCGCCATGAAGCGATAAACCCGGTGGATCGTGTCTGGCTCCGCATTGGGACTGATTTGCAGAAACTCGTAGTAATCCGGAATTGCCATCAAGCCCTTTCGGCCGGGACTGCATTCCGTCAAAACCTGACTGCAATCCGCGAGTTCTTTACTCCGAAGTTAAATTTTGAACGGAGCAGGAATCGGCCAACAACTGACTATTGTACCTGCGCCTCGTGTCAACTGCGATGAACAAGCAAAATGCAATGAATTTGGAATTATGCTATGCTCCCTCCATCCTTTTTGTCTGGTCGGTTTTGGCGGCTGCGAATAGTGCCACATGGGGGCGTCGCCAAACCCAATACATAGCTATGTGGAGGAACCTATGCGACGCTTTCTTGGCGCGGCCTTCGCCGCAGTCATGACTTTCACCGGTGTTTCTCTAACCCAAACCGTGAGCACGACGGATGCCGTCCCCGCGAAGCCGGGCGCACGCCCCGCCCGCACGGCTGCCACTCCGTCTCCCAACATTCTTTTCATCATCATGGATGATGTTGGTATCGACCAGATGAAGGTATTCGGCTATGGCGGCCTTACCCCGCCGGCCACGCCCAATATCGACACCATTGCCCACACCGGGGTTCGTTTCCGCAACACTTGGGCCATGCCAGAATGCTCGCCCAGCCGCGCCATTTTTTTCGAAGGCCGGTTCCCGCTGCGCACCAACATCTACTCCGCGATCCTGAGCGATGACCTGGCCAACTCCCAGGTGTCGCCGTATGAAGTGACCACGCCCAAAATCCTCAAGAACCTGGGTTACGAGAATGCTATGTTCGGCAAATTTCACCTGGCGGGGCCGGACAACAATCCCTTCACAAACGGCACCCCTCTCGCGCTGGGATGGGATTACTTTGATGGTTTCCTGTATGGTGCGCCGTCGCCCATTGATACTACCATCGGCGGACAATTCGACCCGTCGACCAGTCCATACACCTGTGGTTTTGTACCCGACTCCAGATTCACTGGCGGCGCCGACTCCGGGGCCTGCTACACCAGCGGTGGCGCGTGCAGGAACCTGAGTCGATCCCTGCGGCAGCCCACGCCGGGCTTTGCCTGCCTGGAGTCCGGCGGGCTATTCGTCGCGAACCAGAGCTGTAGCGCGCCTCCGCCCGAACTTGACTGCAGCGATCCGCCGC